>CAMVPJ010000028.1 GCA_947169395.1 uncultured Caryophanales bacterium | reverse complement strand
GTTAGTAAAAAGTCAGATAGTGAAGGATATGTTGAGTGGGTATGGAAAGTACCTAGTAATGTTAAAATTGGTAATTATAAATTTATGATTAATGATAATGAGTTTGAATATGAATTGAGGTAGTATATGCAAGTTACAGTAGATAGAATAGAAGAAGATTATATAGTATTAGAGTTAGAAAATGGTAATATAATAGATGTTCCAAAAGAGTTAATACCAGGAGCAAAAGAAGGAGATATAGTTGATATATATATCAATAAAGAGGATAGAAAAAAAAGAGAGTCTGAGGTAAAGAAACTCATGGATGATTTATTTGTTGATTAGTTGCTTGTAATAGAAACTTTTATGTATTATAATAATAATTATATTGAGGGACAAGGTGATTATGTGAAAACTAGAATAATTAGTGCGATAATAGTTATACTACTTAGTATACCAGTATTTTATTTTGGAGGTACTTTATATAAAGCTGTATTCTTTTTAATAGCTTTACAAGCATTAAGAGAGTTTATTAATGTAAGAGAAAAGAAAAAAGAATTTCCAAATATTATTAAGTTAATTGCTTATCTTTGTTTAACACTTTTCTACTTTAGTGTAGATATAAACAAAGATATGATTATTAATTTTGATTTTAGAATAATTACATCATTATTACTTGTATTATTCTTTCCAATCATTCTATATAATGATAAAAATAAATATAATATTAATGATTGCTGTTACATGTTAGGTGGAGTATTATTAATTGCATCATCAATGGTGCTTGCAAATCTTTATCGTAGTATTGGTCTTAGAGTAATATTATATTTATTCCTAGTAACAATACTTACAGATACATTTGCACTTTTTACAGGAATGCTTATAGGTAGGCATAAATTACTCGAAAGTGTTTCCCCTAAGAAAACTTGGGAAGGATTTATTGGTGGAGCATTAGTTGCAACATTCACAGGAACAGTATTTTATACAACAGTAATTAATACATCTATACAGTTACCAGTAATTATTATGTTTACATTATTTCTATCAATAATAGGACAGTTTGGAGATTTATTCTTCTCAGCAATAAAAAGATATTATAAAGTAAAAGATTTTTCTAATCTTATGCCAGGACATGGTGGAGTATTAGATAGACTAGATAGTATAATATTTGTAATTCTAGCATTTAGTTTGTTTATGAATTTAATTTAGGAGGGTACAATGGGATTAATAATTACAATATTAGCATTTATATTTATACTGGGAGTTACAGTTACAATCCATGAGTTTGGACATTTCTTATTTGCTAAAAAAGCAGGAATATATGTATATGAGTTCTCAATAGGAATGGGACCAAGATTATTTAAGTTTAATCGGAAGAATGATGAAACAGATTATTCAATAAGACTTTTACCAATTGGTGGATATGTACAAATGGCAGGAGAAGATATTGAAGTAGATAAAAGTATTCCAGAAGATAAACAGTTACAATCTAAAACATGGCTACAAAGATTCTTAACTATGGTTGCAGGAGTAATGTTTAACTTCTTACTTGCGATAGTAGTACTATTTATAGTTGCATTAATTAATGGAGTTACACTTGATGCAACAAAGATATCTAAAAGTAGTATTAAAGGATTAAAAGTAGGAGATAGAATAGTTAGTGTAGATGGTAAGTTTGTTAATAACTATGATAAACTTGCTCTAGAACTATCAGTAGCAGGTAATCATAAATTTGATATGAAAGTTAAACACTCTGATAATACATATTCTACAGTTACAGTAAAACCAAAAGCAGTATATACTAAAAAAAATAAATTAAAAGGATATACATATGGATTTGAAATAACAGGCAAATATGAACATAGTTTCTTGTCATCGGTTAAGTATGCTCTTACTAAATTCTTTAGTATTGTTGAGCAAATGTTCTTTACTGTGTGGTACTTAATAACAGGTAAGATTAGTTTAAAACTATTATCAGGCCCTGTAGGAATATTTTCTATAGTTGGTTCAGCAGCAAAAACAGGTTTTGTATCAGTATTATCATTACTCGCACTAATAAGTGTAAATGTTGGATTTATTAACTTGCTTCCAATACCAGCATTTGATGGAGGACATATATTATTCTTAATAATAGAGAAAATAAAGGGTAGTAAAGTAAATCCTAAAGTAGAAAATACAATACATACTATATTCTTTATATTACTAATGGCATTAATGTTATACATAACATTTAACGATATATTAAGATTAACATAAGAAAAATAACGTAATAGTTGTTTTTCTTTTTTAGTATTCAATAAATTACTATATTTAAAACTCTGATATACAATAATTAAATTACTGTATAAATGTGTGAAAAATTATTAAAAAACGCTTGTTTGACAATGATATTAGGGGTGTGCTAATGTATGGCTTGTTGGTGATTAGGAGGTAACTTATGCAAGATATTTTAATAAAAGATGATATGAAGATAGATATTTGATATATGAGATTAGAGGCAAGTATGTAATGCTTGATTCTGATTTAGCTGTTCTTTATAATTGTAAAAATGGAATAAAATCTATAAACCTAGCAGTAAAAAGACATATAAATAGATTTCCTGAAAGATTTATGTTTCAGCTAACCGATGATGAAAGTAAAGCTATTTGGTTTCAAGTTGAAACGAAAAAGTCTAAGATTGAAACAAGAGGTGGAAAGTATAAAAATCCTTACGTATTTACAGAACAAGGAGTAGCTATGCTATCAGCAGTTTTAAAAACAGATGTGGCTGAAGAAATGAGCATAAGAATAATGGATGCATTTGTTAAAATGCGACATTACTTATTAAATACGGTAGGAGAAAGTAAGTATATAAAAGATATGTTATTAAAACATGATAATGAAATATCAGAACATAGTAATAGAATTAAATTATTACAAGAATCTTTTGATAAGTTAGAGACTGATAAAGAAGTAGATGAGTTATATTTTAATGGTAAAGCATATGATGCATATTCTAAAGTATTAGATATATTTAGTGAGGCTAAAGAAGAATTGATTGTAGTAGATAGATATACTGATAAAACATTCTTAGATATGATTAGAAATTTAGAGTGTAAAGTTATTTTGATTACTAGTAAGAGTAGTAAACTAACTAAATTAGATATAGAGAAGTATAACGGGGATTATAATAATCTAAGTATTTATTATGATGATACATTCCATGATAGATATTTTATAATTGATAGAAATAAGTTTTATCAAACTGCAATTCTATTAATCATATAGGATATAGAAAATCCAGTATAGATTTGTTGCACGATCTTAGTGTTAAAAATGTACTAATTAATGATATTAGTAAAATAATAGGAGGATAATACAATGAACGAAGTTGTAATAAAAGATGATAAGAAATGTTATTAAAAATATGATAATGAAAGAGTGTTTTGAAAATCTAGAAGTAACATCAGTACCTTATGATATAGTATTTGTTGGCATTGTATCAATCAATGCCGGAGGTAAAAAAGATTTAACCCAAGTAAGAAAAGAATCAAACATTGATTTAATGAAAAATACCAAGGTATTAACCAAAATATTAAAACTTGGTAGATAGTCTGATTTTGACTATCTTTTTTACAATTTTCGACAATAAAATACTTCGCTTTCGTAAAAAAAAAAAAAAAAAAAAAAAAAAAAGTTAAAAAAAGTATTTACAACCGCGAAAATTCGTGGTATGATGTACCTAGGGTAGAGGTAAAAGTAATAAAAAAATACCTCTGTCTACGTTTCTCATTGTAATAGAAAGAGAGGTTGATGATATGAGAAATAATAGAAAAGTTAGAGGTTTTACTCTAATCGAGTTGGTTGCTGTACTCGTAATTATGGCAATAATCGCATTAATCGTTACTCCATTAGTAATGAATATTATTAGAAAGGCAAGAATTTCTGCAGATAAAAGATCTGTTGATGCATACGGAAGAAGTATTGAACTAGCAATCGCAGGATATTTGCTAGATAATGGTAATTTTCCAACAGAAGTATCACAACTAACTATTGAATATTCAGGTAATCAAGTGGTATGTTCAACAACACAAATCAATACTGATTCATCAGTATATCTAGCTGGTTGCACTGTTGCAGGTAGAAATGTAGAGAACTATACTTATGGAGAGGATAAAACTCCACAAGCACCAACATATACTGCATATCAAGTAGGAGATCAAGTAACATATAATAATGTAGATTATTATGTAATTAAAGATTCAGATACAACTGAAGACTCTGTAACACTACTAAAAGCAGAACCATTAAGTGTAGCTGAGGTAAATCAATTTGGTGCAGGGCATGTAAATATGAATGTACCATCAAGTGAATCATATTACCAAACTGCATATAATCAAAATAGTTATGGAGGAATGCAATATTATAGTAGTCCAACATGTGGATATAATGGTACAAATTGGGTGTCTGACGGATGTAAAAATGATTATGCATCAAGTGAAATTAAATATGTAGTAGATGCATGGAAAACTGCAAAAGTACCAGCTGCAACCGAAGCAAGATTAATGACATATGATGAATTTATTGATAATTCAGAAGTAGGACAAATATGCACTGGAAGTTGTTATGAGGCAATTGTTCTAAAATATGATTGGATGTATGACAATAATTATTGGTATTGGTTAGGAACACCTTATACAGATTCGTCTTCCGATGTTTGGGACGTGAACAATAATGGCGGCTTGGGCAACGCCGGCGTCAACCACTACAACGGCTTCGACAGCGGCGTTGTCCGCCCGGTTATAACAATCTCTAAATCTGTAATCTCAAGCCCAGGGAATTAGACTAATAGTCTAATTACTCGGATTGAGTTTGAAAGAGGTATAGAGTAAATAGGGAATGCAATGATTTGTGAAACAAATCATTGGAATAGGCAAATAACGGAGTGTATTTGCCATTGGTAGCGAACGATGGCATCGAAGATGCGTGAGTGAGCATGCGATTATGTGCGATTAAAGTAGTGAAATAGTGTGATTTATATCATCATGCTATTTCTTTGTTATACTCTAAAGAAGGTGTTAGTAATAGGCATAATGTAGTTTGTTGTAAGTTGTATGATGTAATTATAAAGTATGATTTATGATGGAGGGATTATGTTATGTTAGAGAAATATATTAAATTAAAGGAGAAGTATCCTAAGTTTGTAATAATAATTAAATCGGGTAATTTCTATGATTGTATAAATGATGATGCAATTATTATTAATAAGTTATTTAATTATAAGATTAAAGAGTTAAGTAAATATATTAGAGTAGGTTTTCCATTAACTAGTTTGAATAGAGTAAGAATAATATTAACTAAATATGAGATTAATTATATTACTGTTGATAATAATGATATTACATATTCTAAGTTTACTAAAAATAATTATTCTAAGTATAGTAGTAATGATTATTTTGTTATTAAGAATAAGATTAATAATATTAATGATATATTGAATAATAATATATTAGATCCTAGTATTAATAATATTATAAGTAGTATTGAAGGTATTATATGCAAGATAAGTTAATTATATCTATTAAGATTAAGAAGACTATTGAGTTGGTTAGAAATACTACTTGTAATTATTCTCATGAATATAAATTCTTAAAGGATAATATTATGAATACTTTTTATGATTTATTAAAACTAACTTATAAAGCAAATATATATAAAGATATAAATGTTAAGAAGGATATTATAGTAGATATTAAAATGATTGAGTATTATATTAAGGTTAGTTGTGATTATCAATTGATTAGTTATAAGAAGTTTAAACGTATTGGGGATTATTTACTAGAGATTAATAAGATGGTTTATAGTTGGATGAATTATGAAGAGAATAGGTAATTTATATAGTAAGATAACTGATATTGAGAATATTAAAGAGATGTATGATAAGAAGGTTAAGGTTAATACTAAGAATAAAAGTAAGATAGAAAGATTTGATGAACATTACACATCTAATATGGCTAGGATTAAATATATGTTGGATAACAAGATATATAAGCCTTATAAGTATAATATATTCTTAGTTAGAGAGCCTAAAGTAAGACTTATTATGGCTCAATCTATTACTGATAAGATAGTTAATCACTTAGTTAGTAAATATTCCTTAGTAGATGTATTTGAACCATTATTAATTGATAATAATATTGCAACTAGAATTGGTAAAGGTACTCATATTGGTATTAAGAAGGTAAAAGAATGTTTAAGAAAGAATATAAATAAAGATTTATATATATTAAAATTTGATATAAAGAAATATTTCTTTAATTTAGACCATGATATTTTAAAAAATATCATCAGATCTAAAATTAAAGATAAAGATGCAATTAATATATTAGATACTATTATTGATTCTACTAATTATGATTATCTTAATAAAGAGATTATTAAGATTAAGAATAGAGAGATTAGTAAGTTAGAGAAAAGTAATAGTTCTAATAAAGATAAATTGATTAAAGAGATTAATGATATATCTTTGTGTAGGGAAGGTGTTGGATGTCCTATTGGTTCTATGAGTTCACAAGCATTCGCGGTAATTTATCTTCATAAGTTAGATGATTATATTATGGAAAAATTAAAACCATTTCTTTATATTAGGTACAACGATATAAATGTTATTATAAAAAAAACTTGAAACAAGACTTTTAAATGCTATTTGGTGTTAACATAAGAAAAAACACTACAATGTGGTAATGATTCTAGTTTGTATTGCATAATAATTCTTTTATATTAAATTTTGTTCCTCTTAGGGACTCGATCCGTTTACAAAAATAATAAATACTTTTGTTTCCTTTTTCAACCTGCTCTCTTTCATTGATTAATAATTTACAAATCGAACTATTAGAGTTTTAGCAACAGTCCCAAGGCTTATATTTCCCGTAACGGACAGGTATTCATTATACTAAGTTAAATACTGTTTTAGATTAAGTGCTGCATTGTAATCTCTATTTATTGAGATACCGCAATAATTACAATTATAAGTTCTGTCGGATAGTTTTAAATCTTTTTTTATGTGTCCACAATTTGAGCACTTTTTACTTGAAGGATAAAACCTATCTGCTATTTTTAATTCGATGCCATATAATTTACATTTATACTTTAATTTACTTATAATATCATTAAATCCTTGTTTTCTGATAGAATCACTAAGATATTTGTTTTTAAGCATACCACTTATATTTAAATCTTCAACAATAATAGTACGTGGTTCTTGCTCTACTATTCTTTTAGTAATTGTATGCCTATAAGTATTTCTAATATTTGTTAGTTTTCTATCTATTAATTTTATATTTTTCTCTAATTTAATAATATTACTGGTTTTTATAAAAGTTTTATCTTGTTTATTTATCTCATATTTATTAGATAATCTTCTTTGCAATCGCTTTTTCCTTTTTTCAAGTTTTACAACTTTATTTATTTTATTGATGTTTTTGAAATAAATACCATCTGACGTGGTTATTGTTTCTTTTATTCCTAAATCAATTCCTATAACTTTATCATTGGTATTTTTATTTAAACATTCAACATCATATGAAATACTTAAATACCAATACTTTCCATCATAAGATACTCTTGTGTTATAAACATGATTAGGCATATTATTATTTTTTATTTTAACAGGGGATTTTATTCCAGTTATTTTAATATGTTTACAATCTATTTGATGAAAACTATCTGTTCTTTGATAAAATGATAGTTTTGCTCTGCTTTTCTTTTTATACTTTGGAAATTTACTTGTTTTGTTAAAGAATTTTGTTAAAGCATCTTTAAGGTCTCGAATAGATTGTTTAGTAACTGCTTCGGGTGTTTGTAATATCCAAGAATACTTATTATATTTTAAATCTTTTACGTGATTAATTAAACATTGAGTGCTTGGGTATTTTTTGTTAGTCTCATAGTATTTTATGCTATATGATAATGATTCATTATATATAAATCTAGCAGTATTACAAAACTCATAAAACTGCTTTTCCTGTGCTCTTGTAGGATATAATCTTATCTTCATTGTTTTTTTCATTTTTACCAAATCCTCTGAGTATACATTTATCAATACGAATAAATGTATCTATATAAATTATAACATTATATATACAGTCAGTCAATCTTTTTTGTGCTTGTAAATTATTTTAAATTTTATTATTTTTTTAGTTATATAAATAAAAAAGCCTTGAAACAAGACTTTTAAATACTATTTGGTGCACCCTTGGGGACTCGAACCCTAGACCCACTGATTAAGAGTCAGTTGCTCTACCAACTGAGCTAAGGGTGCATAATAATGCTTTTGATACTTTATATAACTAGTAATATCGGCATCGACAAATAGAATTATACTACTAAAGTGGTAAAATATCAATACTTTTTGAAAAAAATTTTTATGTGTGGTAGAATATGTCAAAGGAGTGATACTGTGGTTAAAGAAAAAGTAAGAGGTAATTTAATTGTTATATCTGGTCCTAGTGGTTGTGGTAAAGGTACTATTTGTAGTAAGTTATTAAAGAATAATCCTGATTTATTTTTAAATATATCTATGACAACGCGTGAGCCTAGATTAGGTGAGGTAGATGGTGTTGATTACTATTTTGTTACTAAGGATGAGTTTTTAAATAAGATTGATGAAGGTGGCATGCTTGAGTATGCTGTTGTTTATAATGGTAATTATTATGGTACTCCTAAAGAGAAAGTAGAGAAGAAGTTAGATAAAGGTATTGATGTAGTACTTGAAATAGAGATAGAAGGTGCGGCTAAAGTTAATGAGACTATGCCTGAAGGAGTATTTATCTTTATTATGCCTCCTAGTATGAGAGAGTTAAAAAGAAGGTTAATTAAAAGAAATACTGAGACTAAAGAACAGATTGTAGAAAGATTTAAAAGAGCATATAAAGAGATTAATGAGGTTAATAAATATAATTATATAGTTATTAATGATTGCGTTGATACTGCAGTAAGCAAGGTAGAAGCTATAATTAAAGCAGAGAAATGTCGTGTTAATAGGATTGAAGATTTTGATCTTAATACCAAAGAAGAAATGCTACATGAATTACTTACGGAAGATTTAAAGGATTATGATAAATAATAATTTAAAATATTCCGGTTTGAATTCTTAAAAGTTTCCGATTTAAAATGTTAAAAACTTCCGATTAAAATTGATTTTGATTTTAAATTATGGTATTATATTTGTGTAAAGAGGTGAATTATGGCTTTAACAAAAGAGAATTATAAAGAAAGATTAATAGATAAAAAAATATCACGATATTTAAAAATATTTGGTGCTTTATCCATTGAAGGTCCAAAATGGTGTGGTAAAACTTGGACATCTTTAAATCATGCTAATTCTGTTAAATATATCAACGATGATGCAAACGATAAACTTCTTGCTGAACTTGATGTATCTGAAGTTTTAAAAGGAGAAACTCCTCATTTGATTGATGAGTGGCAACTGGTTCCAAGTCTTTGGGATGCTGTAAGAAGAGAATGTGATAAGGATACTTCTAATTGCAAATATATATTAACCGGTTCTGCAACACAAAAAAGTAATAAAATAAAACATTCTGGAGCTGGGAGAATATGTAAGATTAGAATGTATACTATGAGTTTGTATGAATCTGGCTATTCTTCTGGGGATGTATCACTTACAGATTTATTCAATAATAAAGTTAAAAATAAGATAGTTAATAAACTATCACTTAATGACTTAGCAAACTATATTTTATGTGGAGGATTTCCAAGAAATATTGGTATAAATGCTGATGATGCTCAAATTGTTATTAAAAGTTATATTGCTGATATTCTTGCTAAAGATATTCATGACATTGATGAAAAAAGAAGAGATACAAGAAAAATGGAAATGCTTATGAAGTCACTGGCTCGAAATGAATGTACTCTTGCGAGTAATGAGACTCTAATTCATGACATCATAGAAAATGAATATGATTCTATAAATAAAGATACTGTTGGTGAATATTTAGATGTTTTAGATAGATTATTTTTGGTTGATAATCAACCAGCATTTAATCCAAATATTAGGTCTAGGGATAATATTGGGAAGTCATCTAAAAGACACTATACAGATCCTGCGTTTGCGTGTGCTTTACTTAATCTTAATTATAATAAACTTATTCAAGATCTAAATCTATTTGGTTTACTATTTGAATCACTTGTTGAAAGGGATTTAAGAGTTTATAGTGATTATATTGGTGGAGAACTAAGACACTTTAGAAACAATGTAACTGGTTTAGAAGTAGATGCAATCATTGTAAATGAAGATGGAGACTATGGAGCTATAGAAATAAAGTTAGGGGATAATAGTGTAAAAGAGGCTAAAGAAAACTTAATGAAATATTATAAACAAGCTGATAAAAAACCTAAGTTTATGGCTATAATATGTGGAATATGTGATACTATTTATAGAGATGAAGAAACTGGTATATTTATTCTTCCTGTTACTGCTTTAAAACCATAATAAAAGTCTAAGATTGATTCTTAAACTTTTTATTTTAGTGTTAATAATAATTGCAAGAGTATCATTAATGTATTATGCATTGTATGCAGTGATATTGGTACAAATATATTTTTAGATTTAGTAAGAGTGTAGGCAAAAATTATACCTGGTATACTATATGGAATTATAAATAATAATTCTTTTATACTTGTTGCGACCGTCATATGCAAAGCTCCAAATATTAATCCTGACATTATTATAAATAATTTGTCACTTTTAAATATTTTTCTAATATTTAATCTAAACATTAATTCTTCTGTTATTGGTGCGATTAATACGGTTGCTACTATTGTATATAGTGGATATTTGCCTAACAGGCTAGTAATATATTCTTGATTAGTAGAGTTATTAATAGAAGTAATATTTATAATTATTAGATTAGATAGCATCATTAAACCTAGGTTTAAAAAGAAGTATTTAAAATAATTATCTATATAGTATTTAATATTAGATTTAAAATCATTAAAATCTTTTACTATAGTTTTTAAATAGATAAATATAATGGTTATAAGTAATAGTAAGTCATAAATAAGTGCGACTACTAGTTTAAGTGGAGTAGATAATTTATTTACTCCAAGTAATAGTAAAATGTCTTGACCTAGTATTGATAATAATAAATATCCAATTAATACAAGTATTCCAATAATCTCTTCTTTATACTTTTTCATGTTATCACCATAACAATTATATCAATTTTTAAATATTTTGTATACATTTTAATAATTATGTGGTATAATTTTGTTGTCACGGAGTAATACATAAAAGAGTGGGAAGCCCCACTCTTTAAAATAGTATGGAGGTTGTATGGAAATAGAAAAAACTGTAGAAAGGTTAATTAAGAGTGTTATTGAAGAGAATAACTATATATTAGATTCAGTATCATATTTATATGAAGATGGAAATAACTTTCTTCGTGTAGTTATTGATAAAATAGGAATTATTGATATTGATGATTGTGTATGTGTATCAAAATTAATTAATCCAATATTGGATAGGGAAGATCCTATTAGTGATAATTATATACTTGATGTATGTTCAAAAGAGAAAGGATGTGATTAGTTTGAACAGTGAAGAGTTAAGAAAAACAATAGAAACATTTTCTAAAGAAGCAGGAATGGATAAAGATTATTTATATGATGCGATTGAATTAGGATTAAATAGTGCATATAAGAAACAAAATAAGTTACCTAATTCGAGAGTAGAGATTAATCGTGAAACAGGTGAGATTAAGATGTATTCTTTTAAAACAGTAGTACTAGATAGGGAGCATAAAGAATCACTTGATGAAGGATTTAAAGATGAAGAAGAGTTAACAGAAGAACAGTTAAATGATGAAGAGTTAGAGGATTTACCTGAAGAAGATAGATATCGTCCATTTATCTTTAATGAAAAACTTTATATTACATTAGAGGATGCAAGAAAGATAGACCCTAGTATAAATGTAGGTGAGACTATTGAAGAAGAGGTTACTCCAAGTGATTTTGGTAGAGTTGCCGCTGCAACTGCTAAACAAGTATTAGTTCAAAAGATTAGAGAAGCAGAAAGAAACAATATTGCTTCAATGTTTGAAGATAAAGAAGGAGAATTAATTTCTGGTACTGTTGAGATGGAAGATGAGAAGAATTACTTTATCGATTTTGGTAAAACTCAAGGATTACTTCCAAAGTCAGAGATTATTCCTGGTGAGAAAATTAAGATGGGTTCTAATATTAAGGCTTATATAAGTAAAGTCGACATAAATAATAAGGGAGCTTTGATATTATTAACTCGTAAGTATTATGGATTTATTACTAGACTTTTTGAACTTGAAATTCCTGAGGTAAGTGAAGGAGAAGTAATGATTTATAGTGTAGCTAGAGATGCTGGGAACAGAACTAAAGTTGCAGTGTATTCAGAGAATCCTAATATTGATGCAGTAGGTACTTGTGTTGGTGAAAAAGGAACTCGTATTAATAATATCTTAAAAGAGTTAAATGGAGAGAAAATTGATATTGTTGCTTATAGTAAAGATCCAGTAACATTTATATCTAATGCCCTTGCTCCAGCTAAAGACTTAAAAATCTTTATTCTTGATGAAAAGACTAAAGAGACTATGGTTGTTGTTAATGATGAAAACTTAAAACTTGCAATTGGAAGACGTGGTATTAATGTTAGACTAGCTAGTCGTCTTACACACTATAATTTAGAGATTAAAACTTATGAACAAGTTAAAGAAGCAGGAATTAATATATTAGAATAATGAAAAAAATTCCTATGCGTATGTGTGTAGTAACACGTGAGAGATTTCCTAAGCAAGAATTAATTAGAGTAGTTGTTAATAAAGATGGTATAGTTACAGTAGATGAAACTGGTAAGTTAAATGGGAAAGGTGCATATATTAAAAGAGATATAGATGTACTTAATAAGGCTATTAGTACTAAGGTTCTAGATAGAACATTAGATGTTTCTATTAGTGATGATATATATAATGAGTTAATGCGTATTATAGGAGAATAAAAATAGGAGAGTTATAATGGATAAATATTTTATGGATGAGGCTTTAACTGAAGAAGCAAAATCTACATGTATTAGAAGAAAAGTAGGATGTGTAGTAGTTAAGGATAATAAGATTATTGCACGTGGGTATAATAGGCAAACTGGTGGGATTAAACCATGTACTATAGTTGGTTGTATTAGAAATGAGTTTCATGTTAAACCTGGTGAAAAGCGTGAGATATGTAGATATATTTGTGCAGAACAAGTAGTTGTATCTGATGCTGCAAGATTAGGTATATCGCTAGATAATTCAGTTATCTATGTTACATATTTTCCATGTTCTATATGTGCCAAAATTCTTGTTAATGCTGGTATAAAAAAGATAATCTATCTAAATGATTATCCTGATAAAATATCTAAAGATTTCTTAGATGAAGCTAATATTCCATATGAAAAATTAAGTTAAAGGATGGTGATTATGTGAGTGTATTAGAATATGCAGAAGATGTAAATAAAACTGTTAAAGAGATTTTAAATATGTGTGCTCGACTTGGTATTGATGTAAGTGGTGAAGATGATTACTTAGATGAAGAAGCGATTACAATACTTGATAATGATATTGCTGCTTCGGAAGAAACTGAAGACTTAGAATATGAAGATGAGTTAATTGAAAAAGAGAATTCTAAAATAGAAGACATAGTTAATAATAGTAAGCCTAAAAAGGGGAATAATAAAAAGAATAACAATGGTGTTAATAAAAGTGGTAAGAAAGAGCTTGCTAAGAAAAAGAAAGAGATGTATAAAAATAAAGAGAAGCTAATTAGTAATGCTCCTGTTGATAAAAGTGATACTGTTATATATAAAGAAGGTATGACTATTGGAGAATTAGCTAAGGCTTTAAATGAAAAACCTGCACTTCTAATTAAAAAGTTATTCTCAATTGGTATTCTTGCTACTATTAATAATGCAATTGATTTTGATAATGCATCTTTAATTGCATCAGAATTTGATAAGAAGTTAGAACGCGAACAAGAAATTGATGAGACTAAGTTTGAAGAGTTTGAGATTAATGA
>CAMVPJ010000027.1 GCA_947169395.1 uncultured Caryophanales bacterium | reverse complement strand
GAACCTTTATTAGTACCTTCTGTATTACCTGTTCCATTTGAACCTTTATTAGTACCTTCTGTATTACCTGTTCCATTTGAACCTTTATTAGTACTTTCTGTACCACTTGTACCTTTTTTGCCTTCACCATTCAATATATCATCAGCACTTTGTGACGCTCCGTTAGAACCATTAGTTCCATTAGTATTCGTACCATTAGAACCATTAGTTCCATTGTTACCATTAGTTCCATTAGAACCATTAGTACCATTGTTACCATTAGTACCGTTGTTACCATTAGTTCCGTTGTTACCATTAGTTCCGTTGTTACCATTAGTTCCATTGTTACCGTTTCCATTGCCTCCAGAGTTTCCGCCATCGCCTCCAGAGCCACCGCCATCGCCTCCGGAACCTCCAGATCCTCCTCCATCACCTTCAGGACCTCCTGTACCTTTGCCTGAAGAAGTTCCTCTACCATTTTTCCAATCTCTTAAAGCATTTTTTGTAGCCGCTCCAGCAACTGCAAACAAGGTACTTGCGCCTATTGTAAGTGCACTTGCAGCAACTCCTGACTTAATACTTCTTAAATAAGCATCATTATAATCAAGTCCGCCTTTTAATCCGGCTTGCATAGCTGCTCCTGAACCACCAATTCCTGTAGTTGTCGCTGCAAATATAGTTGCTTTATCTGTTGCAACCTGAACAGCATATTTTCCAAGACTAGAAAGCGAATTGGTAGTTGGTGCAGCTGCTGAAACTCTCGTTGAAATTCCAAATATGCTTCCTGCTGTTTGAATAGCAACTGAATATCCAATTGCAGTACCGAAAAATTCACATATTTTAGCTCCAGCCCCATCTCTTTTCATATAACTTGCTTGTACTATATCTTTAAATTCATCATTATAAAGATCATTAAATGCATCACCAACATGGTCTTTTTCTATAAAATTTCCTATTTTTTCTTTAGCTGAAGGACTAAATATACCAGCTGCCATTCCAAGTACTGAAGCAAATCCATCAACAATTTGCTCACCTGCTTTGAAAAAGCCTTCAGTAAATTTTGCTGTACCAAAAGCAAGTGTTGAAAATAGTCTTTGGGTAACCCCCATTGAATCAATTTCTTCATTATATTTAACAATAGCTTCTGCCTTTTCTTGAATAAGTTGAATATTTTTATCTATTTCTTGAATACATTGGTCAGGTGCGCTTGTTCCTTTTGAAATACCGCTTGTATCTAATTCTTCTACACCTCTTGCGCCTAAAATAATTCCAAGTGCAGAAGACATATCAGATTCAATATCTTCTAATGGTTCCTTAGCTGATGCAAGTATATCTAACGTTTGATCTACTAAAGATTTTTCATACTCTAATTTTGCCATATAAATTCTCCTTATCTATTAATCATTTTCTTGATTTTCCAAACTCTCATAATATGCATTCAATTCAGCTACTTGTGCATTATATAAAGCTGTTGCACTAGAATAAAACTCATTAGCAGCATTGCCATAAGTTGTAGCCATATCAGAAATAGTACGCCCTAATTCATATAATGTAGGCTGCATTGTTCCTCCATCAACTGACAAAGCTTTTTTAGTGCACGTTGCACCTGCTTCATAAACTATTTTAGCCGCAGCTATAAACCCTTCTAAAGAATCCATATATTTTTCATACCCAGATCTAATCTTTCCTATATCCAATAATTGAGATTCACTTGTTATTGCCATACATTCACCCTCTTATTTTATACCTATATTTCTATTTTTTCATGGAATACATAAAAATACAAGTGATTTTATATAAAAAAACACTTTCTTTACTCTTACTATACAAAAATTTATACATAAAAAAATCTATGTATTTTTCACATAGATTTATTCACTACTATTACCTTTTTTTCTAATATATTGCTTGGTAGTTTCTTCTTGTTTAATTAAAGAATTAATTTTATTACTTAATGCTTTAGTTCTATCATAATATATTGTATCAATACCACATAATATTGATTCCTTAAATAATTCAGAACATATACTATCATCTTGCAATGAAGGAATATAAAGTGGTGTAATTGTAAACGAAAAATCTTTTAAATCATCACCTAATTCATGAAGACAACTAGATAAATATTCTAAATTTTCTAACAAAGAATTATAAGTATCCCTATTTTTAGCAACAATAAATAACTTATAATTATTATCAGAAAACCTAATAGTATAAGCCCCATCTATTTTATTAGATTTAAAAATATTATTATTCAAGAAAGAAATCAAATGATTATCAATTTTCCTTCTAATATTACTATTTGTATTATTTTTACCACTATCTAAATGAATATTAAAAAATTCCCCCATAATATCTGGAAATAAATAATTACAATTATAAAAACTATCATTATTAATAGTACCATTCTCACTAATTCTATATCCTAATCTCTTTTTATTAAAAATATAATCTAACCCATCATGTGCCAAAATTAGTCTTTTTAATCCATCACTTTTAGAAGTTATTATACTACTTTTAATAGAATCCATATCAATACTACTTCTATGAGCATCTATAATATCATATAATAATATTTTCCCCGAACCATTTCTAACTTTTTTTAATCGATCACAAGCAATCATAAAATAATTAGAAATAGCAAATCTAGCATATTCATTTTTACTATATAGAGAAGAATCTTTATAAATATTTGGTTCATATATACTTTTATCAAATAAAGAATCATATTCTCTTCTAGTAGATTTTGATAATAATATATTTGAAATTGCTCTATCAGATATTTTAGTATCACCCATATTTAATAAACTACCTAAGTATAAAGCATAATATAAATTAAATATTTTAGTAGCAGTATTCTCATCAATCTCTTTATCAAAACTCATAATCTTTTTAATCATTCTATCTTTAATTTCAGTATATCCATCTAAATTATTACTATAATTAATATGTATTTTATCTAATTCTTTTCCTAGATCAAATATTCTTTTAAAAATAGTAGTTATCTTAGGATCTACATATTGTTTTTTCAAAAAATAATCTAATTGTTTAGCATATTCTTCTCCACCATAATCTGTAATATCAGTTTTACAAAAATGAAATCAATAAAATCTTCACAATGAGCAAATATATCATATTTTTCACTATATAAGCCCAATGAATAAGCAAGAGCTAAACAAGAAAAAACCAAATCATTTATACCTAATACTTCACATGCTGACTTTAATTTATGAATTAAACAATAATCATTATATATACTATTCATTTTTGACATAATATCACCTATTTCTAAGTGCTTATTATAACACTATATAATTTATATTGTAAATAAAAAGGAAAGATATTATTCTTTCCTTAATTTAAGAAATCATCAATAGTCATTAATCTATCATCTATTTCTTTTAAATTTACTTTTTCTTTCTTTAATACTGGTTCTTCTTCTAATACTTCTATTTCTTCTTTGCTATCATCTAATAAAGACTCTTGTTCTTTTCCAGGTTTTATTAAAGTTGCTACTACAAAAGAATCAGAAATATTACCTTTAACTATTTGACTACCTGTAGAATATCTATCAACTATAGGTAATTCAGTAATCTTTATAATATTAATTTCACCATTCTTAAGACCAATATTACATCTATTATCTTCAATAAATATTTTTAATATTTTATATGGATTAGACTTAACTTCTCTAATCACTTGAATACCACGACGAGTACGAGTAGATAAATCAAATTCAGAAAGTCTAACTCTCTTACCAGTACCCTTAGTAGTAATAATAGAAATAAATTCATGAACATTATATGAGAAATTAGCAACCCCTACTATGCAATCATCTTTTAATTTCATTCCTTTTACACCAGATGCTTTAGCACCAACCACCGGAATTTCCTCAGTCTTAAAACTTAAACCATATCCGGAATCAGTGGTCATAAATATAGTATCGTATTCTTCTGGAATTACACTTATTAGTTTATCTCCATCTTTTAATTTCATACAACTTGATGCTTTATTATATCTTTGTAATCTAAAATCAGTTAACTTAGTTCTCTTAACTAAACCATCTTTAGTTGTTAAGATAAGATTCTTATTACTACTAAAGTCATATGCAGGAATTGCTGCAATTACACTTTCTTCTCCTGGAAGTTCAATTACATTAGATACATGTTTAGGCATATCTTTCCATTTAAGATCTGGAATAATATGTACTGGTATATGTAAATAATTACCTCCATCTGTAAATACAAATAATGTATCTGTAGTATTCATTTCATATAAACCTAAGATATAATCATTTTCTTTTAGAGTTAAATCATTTTCATCAGATGCAGTATAACTTCTGAAAGACGTACGTTTAATATATCCATCTTTAGTAATTAATACTACAACATCTTCTTTAGGAATCATTGCTGATTCATCTATTTTAATTTCTGTTATTTCATCCTTAATATCAGTAAGTCTAGGAGTTGGATAATTATCTCTAACATCTCTTAAGTCTTTCTTCATTACTGATTTTAATACTTCTTCACTACCTAGAATAGCTGTTAAACCTTCAATAATTTTCTTAAGTTGAGCAAGTTCTTGTTCTAAAGCAACAACATCTGTATTAGTTAATCTATATAGTTGTAATGTAACAATTGCTTCAGCTTGTTCTTCTGTGAATTCAAATTCCTTAACCAAGTTATCTTTAGCATCACTCTTATTTTTTGAAGCACGAATTACTTTTATAACTTCATCAAGAATAGATATACATTTAATTAAACCTTCTACTATATGAAATCTTGCTTTAGCATGAGCCAAATCAAATTCAGTTCTACGTCTAACTACTTCTTTTTGATGAGCAATAAATGCATCTAATGCTTCTTTAAGTCCTAATAATTTAGGTCTTCTATTAACTATAGATACCATATTGAAGTTATAGCTTATTTGCATATCAGTATTTTTAAGTAAATAATTAACTATCAAATCAGTATTAGCATTCTTCTTTAAATCAATTACTACTCTAACATCTGCAGCAGATTCATCTCTAACTTCAACTATTCCATCTACTTTTTTATCTATTCTGATATCATCTATCTTTTTTACCATTAAAGCTTTATTAACTTCAAAAGGTATTTCAGTAATAACAATAGATTTACCATTCTTATCTTCTTCTATAGTATATCTACTTTTTACTACTATTCTTCCTCTACCAGTTTCATACGCATCTTTAATGCCACTAATTCCTTCTACAATTCCTCCTGTAGGAAAATCAGGCCCTTTAACATATTTCATTAAAGTATCAAGTCCACAGTTTGGATTATCAATTCTATGAATTGTAGCATTAATAACTTCACCTAAATTATGTGGAGGAATATTAGTTGCATAACCAGCACTAATACCTTGAGCTCCATATACTAATAGTGCAGGAAATCTAGCAGGAAGAACAGTAGGTTCTACAGTAGTATCATCAAAGTTTGGAGCAAACTCAATTGTATTCTTATCAATATCTCTAAGCATTTCATTACTAATTTTAGAAAGTCTTGCTTCAGTATAACGATAAGCTGCAGGAGAATCCCCATCAATTGATCCATTATTACCATGCATATCAATATATGGTAGTCTTGTCTTCCAAGGTTGACTCATACGTACCATAGCATCATATATAGAAGTATCACCATGTGGATGATAATTACCTATTACATCTCCAACAGTCTTGGCACTCTTACGATATCCTCTATCATAAGTATTCTTCTCTTTATGCATTGAATAAAGAATTCTTCTTTGAACTGGTTTTAATCCATCTCTAGCATCAGGTATAGCACGATCTTGAATAATATATTTAGAATAACTTCCAAATCTTTCACCCATTATATCTTCTAGAGTATAATCAAAAATCTTCTCTATTACTTCTTCTGTTTCAGTTTTTTTCTTTGGCATAATACCACTACTTTCTTTTATTATTAAGCTTCTATTTTATAATCATCTTCTAAAGAGAACTCAACATTCTCTTCAATCCATTCTTTTCTAGGAGGTACATCATCCCCCATAAGAATAGATACACGTTTTTCAGCAAGTTGTGCATCTTCAATATTAACTCTTATTAATGTTCTACTTCCTGGTTTCATTGTTGTTTCACACAATTGGTCTGCATTCATTTCACCAAGACCTTTATATCTTTGAATATCACATTTCTTACCTTTACTTTTTTCTTTCATTTCATCAACAGTATATGCATATTCAATATCTTTTCCAGATTGAATTTTAAATAAAGGTGGTAAAGCTACAAATAATCTTCCATCTTCTATTAATGGTTTCATATATCTATAGAAGAATGTTAAAAGTAAACATTGAATATGTCCTCCATCTTCATCGGCATCGCTCATTATAATAACTTTATTATATTCACAATCATTTATATCAAAATTAGATCCATATCCAGCACCTATTGTATAAATCATCGTATTTATTTCTTCATTCTTTAATATTTCGTCTTCTTTAGTCTTTTCAGTATTTAATACTTTACCTCTTAATGGAAGTATTGCTTGATAACGTCTATCTCTTCCTTGTTTAGCACTACCTCCGGCAGAATCTCCCTCGACTAAGAATAATTCTTTTTTAGTTTTATCTTTACTTTGAGCAGGAGCAAGTTTTCCAGAAAGAGATCTTTCTTCTTTTTTACCTTTGCTTCCTTTTCTTGCTTCTTCTCTAGCTTTTCTTGCTGCTTCTCTTGCATTTCTACTTTTTAAACTTTTATTAATAATATCAGTTGCAATTGCTTTATTTTCTTCTAGATATGTTTGTAAATTTTGAGTAACAATTTGTTCTACTGCATTTTTTGCTTGAGGAGTACCAAGTTTTCCTTTAGTTTGTCCTTCAAATTGAAGAATACCTTCTGGTATTTTTAAACTAACAATAGCAGTAAGACCTTCTCTTACGTCACTTCCCTCAAAAGCTTTTTCTTTTCCTTTTACAAACCCATTATTTCTAGCATAATCATTGAATACTCTTGTTAAAGCTGTTTTAAAACCAACTTCATGAGAACCACCATCTATAGTTTTAACATTATTAACAAATGATACAATTTTTTCATTATATGTATCAGTATATTGCATAGATATTTCTACTTCTATTTTGTCTTTAATACCTTCAAATGTTAGTACTTTATGTAAAACATTTTGCCCTTTATTAAGTTCTTCTACATATTCTTCAATTCCTCTATCATAGTGAAATTTAACATCTCTTTCATCTTCTTCATCTACTACTTCTATAGTAATTCCTTTTAAAAGAAATGCAGACTCTTGCATTCTTTCACATATAGTTGTATATGAAAAATTTGTAGTATTAAATATCTCATCATCTGGCATAAATCTAACAGTTGTTCCTGTTTTATTAGTTGTACCAATCTTCTTTAATGGAACAGCTACATGTCCACCATTTTCAAACTTAATATAATGTTCTTCTTTATTACTTTTAATTGTTACTTCCATCCATTTAGATAATGCATTAACAACTGAAGAACCTACTCCATGTAGTCCTCCTGATACCTTATATCCATCACTTTCAAATTTACCTCCTGCATGTAACACAGTAAATATTACTTCAGGAGCACTTTTACCAGATTCATGCATACCAGTTGGTACACCACGACCATGATCTTCTACACTTACGGAGCCATCTTTATGAAGAGTAATTTTTATATAATCTCCAAAACCATTAATGGCCTCATCTACTGCATTATCTACTATTTCCCATACTAAATGATGTAACCCTCTTTTATCAGTAGATCCAATATACATTCCTGGACGTTTCCTAACTGCCTCTAACCCTTCAAGTATCTTTATCGAAGATGCATCATATTTTCCAGCCATATCTTATCACTCCTATTAATCCAATAATTATTATAACGAAAAGAACCTTTTTTTTCAATCTCGCTTAACGTAATTTTACATTTATTTGTTGATATATAAAGGTTTAGATAAAAAAACTAACTAATTTTAGTTAATTTATCTTTAATAAAATCTAAACAATCAGAATATAATTTATCATATACCTCTCTAGTAAATAAACAATAATTCTCTTCTCTATTATTATATTCATAAAAATCATTACTATTCATATAATCTATTCTTTTATTAACTTCATCTTCACTTAGAAAACAATCTTCTAATTCACATAAATGCTTATTAATAATATCTTTATCTTTAGGAATACCAACTCTATTATTTCTAAGTAAATACCCTCCATACATAATAAAATCTAACTGTTTAAACCTTCTCCTAGACTCTATATCATTAGATGACCCTAGAAGTAATTTAATTTCTCTGATATATCCTTTATCATCAAGAACATAAGTATTATTAAACATATATTCATTGAAATAATAATCAGTTAATAAATGAATGTAATATCCTATTATTAAATCTTTGTCTAATTTATTTTTATATTTTTCCATAAATTGATTAAAATCTACAATAACTTCTTCTAAATACTTAGGATGCTTTATATAAAAATGAGCTTTAAATTTACCATAATTATTATTTTTATCTACATCAGGTAATATTGCTCCATAATATAATAAATCAGGATTAAGTTTTAATTCTTTATTTAAATCTTTTGCTATTGCAGTATGTATTGTCCAACAAGGCATATTATCACTCCATAACCTACAATCATATAATAATAAAAAATATAAATATTGTCAAAATATATGTATTTCTTCTAATAATAATATAGGAACCTTTAATTGTTAGGTGCTACCTCCAAAGGAGGTGATGCTTATGCTTAAAGATCGATTAATATCACTTTTGATTATAATCATCCTACTACATTTAGCATTACTATTTGTAATTCTAAAATAAAAAAAGCACCTAACTAAATAGTTAGGTGTCTAACCAAAAGGTAGCACTTAACTACCACGATTAAGTGTTCCTCATATTTATTATAACATAAATGAATATTTTTTAATAATTAATTTAAAATAATCAATATAATACTATAGGAGCATTTAATTAGTTAGGTGATACCTCTTAAGAAGGTGATGCTTATGTTTAAAGATAGATTAATATCAGTTTTGATTATAATCATCCTTCTACATTTAGTATTACTATTTGTAATTCTAAAATAAAAAAAAGCCTAACTATTGCTAGTTAGGTACACCATTAATAATAGGTAACACTTAACATACAAAAATTAAATGTTCCTCATATTTATTATAACATAAATTATTTATTCTTACTATTTAATTTAATAGACTCCTCTACTTCATCTATATTATAATTACTATTTCCGGTATTAATTAAACTATTTTTTACATTACTAACAAACACTTCTTGATCAATATAATTTATTAAATCTTTAAAAGCATCTTTATCACTTGATTTATTTCTAGCTTCATATGTCATTTCAGATATTTTTTTTAATACTTCTAATTGATTATATACAATACTATTTTTCTCTTTATTATAATTAACTAATTGTTCTCTTACTTTATGCTTATAAATAATATTTTTATATGACTGAGTAAAGAATGTAATAGCTAAAGAAAGAAAAATTATAAAATAACAAATATTATCATCTACTAATAAATTAATAACAGGAATCTTTGCAATAGATTTTTCAAAAAAACCAAATATTAATAAAGTAAATACTGGTAATATATTTAATAAAGTATTCCCTTCACTTATACATTGTATTATTGTTAATAATAAACCAGATATAGCAATTCCTATTAATAATGTAGAACCTGTTTTAAAAAATATTGATAATATTCCAATTACAATAATACATAATGCAAATGATAATACTATACTATTATTTTTAAATTCTTCTTTAATTTCTTCTTTATACTTTCTCATATTTATTCACCTGATATATATATTAATATTTTAAAGAACAAAAATCAATAAAATATTTATTATTATAAATTAATAATATAATAATAATGGTGATAATATAAAAAGAACTCAATTGAGTTCTTTTTTAACAAATATAATCTCCTATTTGATAATATCCTATAAATGATGGAACAATTACATCATCTAAATCAATATCATAATTTTTACAATCTAGGTTATATGCATTGTCACATAAATAATTTTCTAAAAAGAAATGTCTGTCATCATTTATAATTTCAGGTGTTAATTTATCTTCATAATTAACATTTCTATAATAATCACTTTCAAAATACTCTCTCCAAGTCATTCCATATTCATATGGGAAATATTGAGTGTCTTGTAAACGACAATTTACATAGTCAACTTTATAAGTAAATACTTTAACTATTTTAACATTAGAATTTAATTTTAATTGACATTTACAAATAGCATTAACTGTCATAGGAATTACTAATATAGAAGCAATTGCTAAAACCATTGTAGTAGCATATCTCTTTTTACCAGATATTATAAATGCAATCAAGCTAAATACAAATACAATTACTAATAAACCAATTAGCAAACTCATACCAGTCTTAGGATTATTAACAATAATATCATTAGATAAATTAATATCCATTATATTTGAATCATTATATTCTCCATTAACTAATACATTATCAGGCACTTCTTTTTTATATTTAACAGTTAATGTTAATGTCTTAGTAGAATTAGCTTTTATAATAGTAGAATCATCATCTGATGCAAAAGAATAAGTTACATAATCAGAATCTATTTTTAAACTAGTTTTATCAAAGTCATAGTCTTCTACTGACTTGTTTTCAACTACTATTTTATAAGTAGCTTCATCTCCAACATTTGCTAAAGATAAATCTACATTAATTTCTCTTTCTTCAGCAGTTGCAGGTTTAAGTTCTGAAACTTTTTCACTACTTGTTTTAACTAAATCAATTGATTTAATATTAACTTTTTCAGCTTCACATGTTTCAGCATTAACAACAAATGGTATAAATAAAACCATTAATAAAACTAAATAAACTATTCTTTTCATAATCATATCCCCTAACAAACACTTTCATATTCTTCATAACAACCATCATGTCTATTTTTAATCTTATCATTAATACTAACAGGTATATTATTTAGTTTTACTATATTATAACAAACACCTGATTGAACTGATAAAACTCCTTCTTCATCACTTACTAAAGCACCAAGACTGATATTATTATAATTACTATTAATAAAATCACTCCAAGTCATACCTCTCTCATATGGATAATAATAAATTCTAGAATAATCTGAAGAAACAGCTTTTATACAAAAACTTTGAACATTCTTTTCAATTCTAACTCTAGAATCAACTTTTAAACTACACTTACATAAAGCATAAACACTAACAGGAATAATCATCATAAGAGTAATAATTATAACCATTAACTTACTATATTTTTTATTAGTAGTTATAACTATAATAGTTAAACTAAATACAATAACAGCTAATAAAGCCACTAATAATATACTGATACCAGTCTTAGGATTTTCTACATCAACACTTTCATTAGATAAATCTACATTCATTACTTGATTATTAGTAAATACACCCTCATTAAAAGCAGAATCAGGAACTTCTTTCTTATATTGAATATTTAAATATATCTCTTTAGTAGAATTAGCCTTAATAATATTATTATCACTAATATCAAATGAATAATCTAAATATTGAGAATTAATATTAATACTATCTTTGTTAAATTCAAGATCTTCATCTGAATCATTCTTAACAATTAATTTGTATTTAGCATTATCTCCTACATTAGACATACTAACATCTACTTTAATTTCTTTTCCTTGTGCAAACGGATCACTATTTTGAACAACAGCATTACTACTTTCAACTAAATCAATAGATTTTATTTCTATTTTATCAGTATCACAAGTAGCAGCATTTACCATAAATGGCAAGAATAATATTAAAAGTAATATTACATATTTTTTCATATCATCACCTATAATAATTATAGCAATATTAAAAGTGTAAGTAAATAAATGTAAAAAAAAAAGAACTAAAAAGTTCCTTTTTATTGTTTAACTAATACGCTTGGAGTTTCTCCCTTATCTTGTGCTTCTTCAAAGAAATCACTAACAATATCTCCTGTTGCCATAGGCATATTAACACAACCATGTGATCCATCTTCGTGATATGCTTCTGTACCGAATGAATATCTCCATGAAGCATCATGTAAACCTTGACCACCACTAAATGCATAGAAGTCAGTTATAGGTACATGATATCCTGGACCATTTAAGTAATCATTATGTTTTTCACTCCATACTGGGAAGAATCCTACATCTGTTGGAGATGAGTCTTTTCCAGTAGTAACTGGTGATGAATATAATAATTCATTATCTCTATATAAATCTAATCTTTGATCACTTAAATCTACTACTGTGTAAGTACCACTTAAATCAGCATATTCCCTATTATCTATATAACCTAAAAGTCCATTAGCTGAAACTAATAATCTATCAGCCTCTTCTTGATATACAAACATTACTTCATATGGATTTAATGTCTTAACAACTCCAGTATCTTTTTCAGTAAAAGTAACTTCATATTTAGAATAAATTACTCTTTTTGGAGTTCCTTTTACCATATATGTATCTTCAGTATAATCATCATGAACATATACATATTGTCCATAGTATTCTACTTTATCCCAGTCACCTACATCTTCAATTTTTTCAAATTTAAATCCAGGTGTTACTGTACCAAGAATAGTACTATCTGTAGATGGATCAAATCTAACATTTAACCCTGTAGTAGAAACTACCGCCGGACTTACTGTATAAGGTAATTCATCTTCTTTTTCTACTTCTTCAGTAAATGCTTCTAATGAAACACCTTCTTCATTACCTAAAATTACTCCATTCTCTACAGGTACTCCTTCACTTGTAACATTAGCTGTAACTGTTTCCCTAGGTAAAACAACATTTGCAGATGTTTCTTTTGCCATACCAGATTTAGCTGCACCAACTACTACAGTTCCTGCAAGTAATGCAAGTCCATATGTTTTTAATTTACTAATTTTCATACAAATCCCCTCTTAAATAAAAGTGTTAACCAACTCACTCAATGGCTAACACATTATACTAAAAAATCACTAAAAAATCAACTTATTTGATATTTTCATACTCTTTTCCATTAAGTATTCCATTAATTAATCTAGATGAATAAGCTCTACTTGCTTCTTCAGGATGAGTAACATAACAAGCGATTCCTGGAGTTGAATAAGTTTCTTGATAACTAAATCCAGTACCCGCAACAGCATTATTATATACATTCCAACTACTCATATCATTTAATTGTTTTTTAACATATTCTTTTATTAAAGAATCTTCTACATTAGTTTGTACAAAAGAACTAATTTGATCAACTAAAGTAGCATAATTTGTTAATAATTCAGTACTATGACTAATCTTATTAATAATACCTTGGATTACTAACATTTGATGTTGTCCTCTACTCCAATCACCTGATTGTTGATGATATCTATCTCTTGAATAAACTAATGCTTGTTTTCCATTTAAATGAATAGTTCCTTGATTAAATGTATATCCTCCAGAACTAAATGTAACATCATTATTAATATCAATACCACCAATAGTATCAATAATTTCTACTACACTATCAAAATTAACTCTAACATAATATTTAATATCTGTTTCTAAAAAGTCTTCTAAAGTACTTTTAGTCATATCTACACCATATATACCAGCATGAGTTAATTTATCAGTTAATCCTTCAGTTCCATGTAATTTAACTTCCATATCTCTAGGAATATTAGTTAATAATATTTCATGAGTATTAGGATTAACAGTCATAATAATATTAACATCACTTCTTGATACTTTACTAATATTACCATTAGTATCAATACCACTAATTAATACACTAAAAGTACCCTTACTATTCTTATATTCTTTTTCTTTTTGTTTAATAACATCAATACTTATTTCATCTAATACTTTTGTATCATTTTTAATAGTTTCATTATTTTCACAAATAATTTCATAATTATTAGAATTAATTAAAATACCATCCAAACTATTATCAAGTAATCCAGTAAACATATTAAATGAATTATCATAATCTTTATGAGTAACCTTAATAGTCTTATCTATTTCATTTAAAGCTTTATTATAATTTTCAGCATCACTTTTCATAGTACCAATTAATTTATTATTAAGATCTTTTAACTCTTTATAATTACTACTTTTATTAATAACTACATAATATAAACTTTTTTCTTTTACTTCAGTTAAATTACTAAATAATTTATTAGTAGTATTAACATAATAAATACCAATACCAGAACCAACACATAAACATATTACTATTAAGAAACCAATAATAGTACATATAATATTTTTTCTAGTAATAAATAAAAATCCAATTAGATTAATAACTAATAATATACCAATAATTATTAATAAATATTTAGTTGGTAATATACCTAAAGTAATAATAAAAGCAATTAAAATTATACTGGCAACCAAACCTATTAAACTAAATATTTTTTTCATTTTAAACCTCTTTTCTTCTTTATAAATTATAACATAATTAGAATCTAAAATAAATAAAAGGATTATAATTACTACCAATAATAAATACAATATTAATTATAAATAATATAAAATAACAAAT
>CAMVPJ010000026.1 GCA_947169395.1 uncultured Caryophanales bacterium | reverse complement strand
AAAATAGATTATGAAAAAAAGTTAGAAATTTATAATAAAGTTAAAGAAAAAGTGTCGGTTACTTATTTATCTAAATTATATGGTATAAGCAGAAAAAATATATATTATACTGTTAAACTTATTGATAAACATGGAAAAGAAATTTTACAAAGGAATGATAATAATAAAAAATATTCAACTGAATTTAAAGAAAACGCAATTAAAAGAGTATTAGAAAATCATGAACCATTAAAAACTGTTGCTATAGATATTGGACTGTCGAGTGATGGGCAATTAAACAGATGGGTTAAAATTTATAAAGAAAACGGTTATAATATAGTTGAACGAAAGAGAGGACAATCAACTATGTCTAAAATAGTTAAGAAAAAAGAAAATGAAACACCAGATGAAAAAATTAAAAGGTTGGAAGCAGAAAATATTTATTTAAAAGCAGAGCTAGAATACTCAAAAAAATTGAGAGCCGTTGTTCAAGCAAGGAAGAATCGACAACTGAAGAAAAAGTAAATGTTGTTAGTGAACTTCGGCAAAAATATCCATTAATGATTCTTCTAAAAGTATCTGGTATAGCTAAATCAGTTTATTATTATACTTTATCTAAAACGGATAAAGATACTAAAAACAAAGGTATAATTGATAAAATAAAGGAAATATTTATTAATCATAAAGAAAGGTACGGATATCGTAGAATAACATTAGAACTTAGAAACCAAGGATATAATGTTAATCATAAAAAAGTATACAGATTAATGGTTAAATTAGGACTTAAACCACTAAAAAGAAATAAAAGAAAATATTCATCATACAAAGGAACAATTGGTAAAATAGCCGACAACTTGATTGAACGAAATTTTAATTCGGAAAAACCTAATAAAAAATGGTATACTGATGTTACAGAGTTTAATCTTCGTGGAGAAAAATGTTATTTATCACCAATATTAGATGGATTTAATGGAGAAATAATATCATATAATATTTCTAAATCTCCAAATCTAGAACAAATAAATGATATGCTTAATAAAGCATTTAATAAGAATGATAATCTTGAAGGATTGATTTTTCATTCAGATCAGGGTTGGCAATACCAACATGAATCTTATCAACAGCGATTAAAAAACAAAGGTATAAAACAAAGCATGTCTAGAAAAGGAAATAGCATGGATAATGGAATGATGGAAAATTTTTTTGGAATACTTAAAACAGAAATGTTTTATGAACAAGAAGATAAATATAAAACATTAGATGAATTAATTAAAGCCATAGATGACTATATTTATTATTATAATCATGATAGAATCAAAGAAAAACTAAAAGGATTGTCACCTATTAATTTCAGATTACAAACTACAAGTTAGATACTATAAATTAGAAGTCCAACTTTTGGGGGGCATAATAAATTGTGACCTTAAAGATAATATATCAATTTCCTCATTTGTAAGTTGAAAACAAAACTTATCAGGAAATCTATTTATATTTCTCTTTATAGTTTGATTTAAAACCTTAGTTTCTACTTGATATAATTTAGCTACATCTTGTGACAGCATCACTTGTACTCCTCTAATCTCGTATATCATATCTTCAATTTTTATATTTTCTAATACAACCATTTCATTCATTTTACCTTCTCCTCCTTAAATAATTATATTTGTTCAAGGTCACAATTTGTGACCTTGAAGATAATATATTGTCGCAAGCATATATATTCCTTGTTCTGTGAATACTCTTGGATTTGACCTAGACTTACTACTTATATTTGCGGTCGCATTTTGCGACCACTAACCATTAACCTCACTAGTATTATCCAAGAAATTCTTTCAGGAAATTTTTCCTTATTTCTGTATACTGCCTCATTTATTATTTTTGTCTCAACCTGATATAGTTTAGCTAAATCAGAATCCAACATTACTTGTACTCCTCTAATCTCATATATCATATCTTCAACTATAATTTCATCTTTTTCAATAATGTTTTCCATAATACGTCTCCTTTTTAAAGTTGTATAATACTTATATCAAATGAGGATAACCAAGTCAAATGAATGATTTTAGTTTTCTACATACTAAAAAACACCAATAATAAATTATTGAGTGTCAAATAATTATATTCTGTTTATTTAGTAATGTAGAATTTGTAAAATCATAAAATTTAAATTTTTTTTCATTTTTTTAATTCTTATTAATCATTTTATAAACCTTTTGATTATAATACTTATCTCCTATTTTGTATCCATCTTCTCGAATTGATTCTAAAGTCATTCCAATACTTTCTGCAAGTTTAACAGAAGAATCATTAATATCTGCAATAGATGCCTCTATTCTATGAATATTAAGCTTTTTAAATGCAAAATCTATTACCTTTATAACTGCTTCTTTTGCGTAACCTAATCCATTATAATTATAGCCAATAATATAACCAATCTGAGTATTATTATTTAAAAAGTCTCTTGAGTGCAACTGAATAAGACCAATTATTTCTTGTGTCTCTTTAATTACTATTCCCCATCTAAAATGATTACCATTAGAATAATATTCTTTATACTTTTCAACAAGTGGTTTATAATCTTCAAAACTATTAAAGGGTATCTGATAATAATATTTATAATATTCATAGTTATTGTAAATATTATTATATAATTTAATAGCATCTTCATCTACAATCTTCCTAAGTATTAATCGTTCCGTTTCTAACTCTTCATATAAGTCATTTTTTTCTTCCATAACTACTCCTTTTTAATAACTATAATAATTATACTTTAATTAAAACTGTTTTTCAAACTCACCTTTAATACCTAAACCTTCACTTTTAACCATAAATATCGATATATTTAGTTTTTTCATATGTCTTTCTAACTTAATTAATTCATATTTAGTTAATACAGTATAAATAATGTAAGTTCTAGAATCATCATATCCACCTTTTGCATCCCAATAAGTAAAATCTCTATTTAATTCATTTTTAATATAATCATTAATAATCATTGGATTTTCTTTACAGAATATAAAGGCTGTTGAACATATATTTTGCTCATGCATTTTATCTGTCATAAGGCTATCTACTGCAGATGAAATTATAGAATAGATCATTATAGATATTCCATATCTTAATCCTGCGATTGTGTATATAAATATATTAACTACTAAACCTAGTTTACCTACTGAAAAATGATTATTCTTTTTAGCAAGAGCAAGTCCTACTATATCTGTTCCACCTGTAGATGCACCACTAGATAAAATCATTCCTACTCCAACACCGCTTAATAAGCCTCCTATTACTACGTTTGCTAAAACATCATCTATTAATAATCTACATGGTATTAATGATAACATAATAGATTGTATTGAAACTGCAAATAATGTTCTAAAGAAGAACGTTTTACCAATTGACTTATACGCTACTATAAATAAAGGAACATTTATTACATAATAGATAATACCACTAAAATCAAACGATGTATTAATTTTAAAAACATCTATTACAAAACTTCTAATTATTTGTGATATACCTAATATTCCTCCTGTATATAAATTATTAGGTACAATAAATAGATTAATTGCAAAACAAAATATGAAAGAGCCTACTATTGCTTTTATAAAATCCATATAATTCCAATTTAATAATTGATTAATTTTTTTCATGAAATCACCTCAAACGTACAACAATTATAACACTTTAAAATTAAATGTAAATAGTTTTTGCATAATAAAAGGATTATGAACTCATACTTAAGATCATAATCCAATTTAATCATTCTTTTTCTTTACGTTAAATGCAATTCCACCTACAATAAGGCCAAAGTAATATGTGATAAATCTCCATATAAGCATGGTTGCAGAAAGCAAGCTTCCATGTATAAAGAAACCATAGAATCTCATAAATCCATATTCTAATCCACCAGTACCTCCTGGAATTGGTACAAATGAACCTATTAACATTACATATGCTGATGCAATAATTGCAACTCCAATATTTACTTTATCAAAGCTTCCTGCTGCATATAATACAAATACTGGTATCATATAAAGTATTGATAAGGCAACTAAGTTAACAAGTATCATTGAAAAAAATAGTTTCTTATCTTCCATTAATACCTTCGCACTTTTATGAAAATTAGTTATACTTTCATTCCATTTTTCTAACTTCTTTTCTTTATCTTTAACTAGTTTAAGTTTAGATAATATAGTTATTCCAAAGTGTAATATCTTTTTACTTATATTTTTACCAAAGGCTACAATAAATGATACTATTATAACTAATGTATTTATAATAAAACCTAAAGTTATTAAGTGAGTAAGCAAGTCATTGTGTGGAAACAATCGAAAGAAGTAATTACATACCATAGCTATTATTCCTAATAATACTAAGGCAATCTGATATACAATAAAGTTTTCTAAGATAATACTAGTAGAAGTAGATGAACGTATTCCTTCTTTATTTAAATAATATACTTGATAAGGTTGTCCACCTGTTGCAAAAGGAGTTATAGCATTTACAAATTGTGTTCTTAATAATAGTATTACTGCACTTTTATATGTAAAACTTTTCTTATGACTTTTAGTAAAATAATAAAGTGGTAATGTTTTTAAGAACCAATATGTTAGTATACAAATAAAACCTACTATTAACCATTTAATATCCATACTAATTAAAGTATTAATTATAGCATGATAGTTATCTTTTAAACATAAAAATAATACTAATACCGTTACTAATAATAACACAACAAAATTAATTATCTTTTTCATATAACCTACTTTTCTATTGCCTCTATAGCAGGTAACTTCTTACCTTCTAATAATTCAAGAGATGCGCCACCACCTGTTGATATATGTGTGAATTTATCCCTATAACCGAAATTAATTGCAGCAGATGCAGTATCTCCACCACATATAATTGTTTCACACTCACTCTTACTTAAATATTCTAAAATACTCTTAGTCCCTACCTCATACTCTTTAACCTCAGAATAACCTAAAGTACCATTCCACACAACCATATTACATTTACTTAATACATTATCAAATAATTCTATAGTTTTAGGACCAATATCTAATCCCATCTTATCACTTGGAATACTATCAACACTAACTAATGAGACATCTTTATCCTCTATTCCACTACTAATTATATTATCTTTAGGAAGTATTATTTTATCCTTATACTTATCTAATAAATCTTTACAGTATTCTATTGAATCACTATCTAATAAAGATTTACCAATACTATATCCTAGAGCATATAAAAATGTATAACACATACCTCCACCTATTAGAATATAATCAGCTTTTTTAACTAAACTATTAATCACACCAATTTTATCACTAACTTTTGCTCCACCAAGTATTACCGCATAAGGTCTTTTAGGATTATTCTTAACACCATTTAAAATATTAAGTTCTTTTTCCATTAAGAATCCAATACCGCTAGGAAGATTAGATGCAATACCTACATTAGATGCATGAGCTCTATGAGATGTACCAAAAGCATCATTGATAAAAATATCTCCTAAAGAAGCCCAGTATGCACCAAGCGAAGAATCATTACCAGATTCTAACTTACCATTTAAATCTTCAAAACGAGTATTCTGAATTAATAAAACTTCCCCGTTATTTAATTTAGATACCATATTTTCTAATTCTTTACCTTTAGTATCATTAGAAAACTTAACATCAATACCAAGTAATTCACTTAACCTAGGTACAACTATCTTTAAATCTTTTTTCTTCTTATCTTCTTCAGTTTTAACTCTACCTAAGTGTGATAACAATATAACTTTTGCTCCATTATCTATTGCATAATTAATAGTATCAAGAGACATAACTATTCTATTATCATCAAGAATTACTCCATCTTTAATAGGTACATTAAAATCAACTCTAATTATTACTCTTTTATTAAATAAATCAAAATCTTTAATTGTCTTCATCAAAGCACCTTCCTTACTAATAATATTCTATCATGAATTAGTTCTAAAAAAAAGTAGATTTAATCTACTTTCAACTTGTAATGAATAAATTCTATAAACTAGTTTTTAACTATAGCGCTAGATTTTTGAATTTCAATAACAGGACGAATGTATGCTCCTGTTCCTGACGTGCCTGTAGCAAATTCATATTTAGTTACGTTATTACCGCTATTAACCCAGTATGGCATAGCATTCCAATCAATGCTTCCAGTTTCATACCCTGAAACATAACCAACATTTGCAGTTCCAGTAACATTATATTTTAAACTATTAACTAGTTCGTCGTGCGTAATTAATCTTGCTCTATCATTAATGTTAACTAATACTGAATTAGATGTTGCCCAAGCATCAACTATTGATTTAACAACGCTAGTTGAATAAACTTCTGTATATTCATTTTCTCCAGCTAGTTCAACAATTCCATCTACACTTGATAAAGATGCAGCATATTGTTCTCCTAAAGCAGTAATTTCAGCACTTGTTAATGGAGTAGACTTAATTAAAGTAACAGTATCATCTCCTGATTTACTATTCTTAATTACTTGGAATTCTGTTCCTTTATAAGTAACTGTATCTCCTGTTTTGTAATCAAATGAAACCATGTTTTTAGCTTCATAATGATACCATCCATCATTTGTAGATGAATCTTTTACTTTGTAGTTTCCTACACTACATTCAGAAAGATAAGCACCTGCATCTTCATTTAATGCCATAATTCCACATTTTACTTCTTTTCCGCTATATTCAATACTTAGCTGATTTAAACTATCTGGGAATTCTGCATTATCAAGAATATATGCAGCAATTGCAATATCAATTGATCTTCCGTATGCATCAACTGATCTTTTAGCTGCGCTATCTTTAGCCTTTCTAATAATAGTCATTACAAGTGGCGTTACTATTAACGCAATTATTGCCATAATTACGAGTACAGCAATTAACTCTATAAGAGTAAATCCTTTTTTCTTTTTCATTATAATTCTCTCCTCTCCTACCTTACATATATAGTTTAGCAATAATTGTCGAAAATTGCAATAAGGTCTCTTAAAGAAGAAAAATTAAAAAAATGTATATTAACAAAATATACACTTTATTTATCTAGGTATGATTCTACTAATTTAAAATCACTAGTCTTTAAATTAGTGTCAGATAATTCTTCAAATATCTTCTTCTGTTTTTTATCTAACTTTTTAGGAATACATACTTTAAGAATTATATACATATCACCTTTTACAGACCTATTAACGTGAGTTACACCTTTATCCTTAATACGTAATTTGTCTCCAGACTCACTACCTGATGGAATATTAACTTTAACATTACCATATAAAGTTGGAACTTCTAATTTAGTACCTAATACTGCATCAGTAATGGTAATAGGTAATTCAAGATATATATCATAATCATCACGAATAAATAGTGGATGTTCCTTAACTACAAACTCTAAATATAAATCTCCTGCTGCACCACCATTAACACCAGCATCTCCTTTACCAGCAAGTCGAAGTCTTGACCCACTATCTACACCAGCAGGAATTTTTACATCTAGTTCTTTATTCTTTCTAACAGTACCAGATCCATGGCATGCGCTACATGTTCTATCAAAAGCAGTACCTTTACCACGACAATCAGGACAGGTAGACTGTGTCATAAACGCACCAAGTATAGTTCTTTGTTCCTGAGTAACCACACCTTTACCATGACAAGTTTTACAAGTATGAGATCCAAATCCACCTTTACCATCACACTTCTCACATTCAGAGTTACAATCAACATTTATTTTTTTCTTAGTACCAAAGACAGCATCTTCAAAAGATAGATTAACACGCATTAGGCGGTCATTACCATCTCTTGCACCATTTCGTGTATTTCTTCTACTTCCACCGAAACCACTAAATGAACTAAATCCACCACCGAATATTCCATCGAAGATATCACTGAAATCAAAATCTGAAAAATCAAATCCTGCTCCACCATTCATACCTTCGAATGCAGCGTGTCCATACTGATCATATTGCGCTCTTTTTTGCTTATCAGATAATACTGCATAAGCTTCTTGTGCTTCTTTAAACTTCTCCTCGGCATTAGGTTCTTTAGAAACATCAGGATGATACTTCTTAGCTAACTTTCTAAAAGCTCTTTTTATTTCATCTTCCGAGGCCCCTTTAGATACACCTAGGACCTCATAATAATCTCTTTTATTCATACTACACCTACTCTCTTATAATCATTATATTAGTTCTTTTAATTCTTCTAATTTCTCTTTAAACACTTTTAGTGCTTTTTCAATTGGTTCTTTTGTAGTCATATCAACACCAACACTCTTTAATATGTTAAGAGGATAATCACTACATCCACTAGATAGAAATTTTAAATACTTATCACGCGCACCATCACGACCAGATAATATATCAGATGCAATCGCAAGCGCAGCAGATAATCCAGTTGCATACTTATAAACATAAAATGAAGTATAGAAATGTGGAATTCTAGCCCACTCATATCTAATTAAATCATCACTTACTATATTATCACCATAATATAGTTTATTAAGGTTATAATAAGTACTAGAAAACTCTTCTTCAGTAAGAGGAATACCATTACTCTCTTTATCATGCATAATCATTTCAAACTCAGCAAACATAGTTTGACGATAAATAGTAGCTCTAATCTTATCTAACATCTCAGTTAAATAAAATATTCTCTCATCCTTACTTCTAGCTTTTTTATACATATAATCATTTAATAATACTTCATTAACTGTAGATGCAATCTCTGCTAAAAATATAGGATATTGACTATTAAAGTAGTTTTGATTTTCATCAGAGTAGAAAGAATGCATTGAATGACCTAATTCATGGGCCATAGTAACCACACTATCAGTAGTATTATTATAATTTAATAAAAGGTATGGATAAGTATCATAACTACCCCAACTATAAGCACCAGACTTCTTACCCTTATTAGGATAAATATCAATCCATCTCTCATCAAATGCTTTCTTTAAATCATTAATATAAGTATTACCCAATGGTTTTAAAGCATTAAATACAATCTCTTTTCCTTTTTCAAATGGAATATCATCGTTATCTATTTTAACTAAATCTACATATATATCATACATATGCATCTCATCTAGATTAAGCGCTTTCTTTCTTAAATCCATATATTCATACATTAAATCCATATTATCATGGACAACATCAATTAAGTTTTTATAAACACTGACATCTATATTATCAGAATACATGCTAGCTTCAAGAGGAGATGCATACTTCTTAACCTTACTTAAGAAGAAGTTCTCTTTTATATTACCCTTTAAACATGCAGAAATAGTATTCTTTAAACCTTTAAAGTATTCATACATATGATTAAAAGCATCAATTCTAACATTTCTATTACTACTAGTCATATATTTAATATAATTACTATTAGTAAGTTCAACTAAGTTACCATCTTCATCCTTAATCTTACCTAGATTAATATCAGCATTATCAATATAATTAAATGCATCAGATCCAGTTCCAAAAGCATTAGTAGCCTCAGTAATTATTGCCTCTTCTGCCTCAGATAAAGTATGTTCTTTATATCTAAACATCTTCTCTAAGTCAAAAGCATACTCTTTTAATCTATCATCTTCTTTTATATAAGACAAAACTAAGTCATAATCAACAGATAGCATCTCTGAAGATATAAACGAAGTAGATGTAGATATATCTTCATTCTTCTTCATTACACGCATCTTTAATGCCTGGTTAGTAGAATTAGTAGTATCAGCATCTCTATTTAAAGAAGCATACATAAATAACTTAGTTAAAGTTCTATCCATCTTTTCATAAGCTACATAAAAGTTATATAAAGAATCACTACTCTCCATAATCTTACCTTTAAAACTTACAACATCATCAACTAACTTATCAATACCATTTAACTCTTTCTCAAACTCATCAATGTTCTTATATATCTCAGTTAAATCCCATGTATCTTTTACATCTATTTCTTCTCTAGTCTTTTCCATATTTCTCCTATTCTTTTATAAACAAAGGACTGTAATGAAATAGAATACCTTTTATTACAGCCCCTAACTTATTAAAACAATTCTGAATGACTAATAATCAATCATTATTATCTAAATCCTCAAATAACTCTTCTACCGAACTATAAGCCTTATACTCTTCAGGATGCTTCATCATATAATCCACTTCTTTTAAAGCATTATTTAATTGTTCACTAGGTTTATATTCTTCAGTTTCAATTAACTTATTTTCCTTAACATCCTTACTCATAGTTCCTCCTTATCATATAATCAATACATAGTTTATATTACTAATTTTCTTCGTATTCAGCATCAATTACATCATCATCTGATTTTTTAGATTTTTTCTCTTCTTTAGCCTCACTAGTTGTATCATTATTTGCTTGGTTATCTTTTGCAGCTTGTTCATAAACTTTAGTTGCAAGAGCCATAGCAGTTTCATTTAATTTATCTTTCTTAGCTTTGATATCATCAATATCATTTTTATCAAGAGCTTCTTTTAAATCTTTAATCTCTGCTTCAGCTTTTTCTTTATCAGAAGAATCTACCTTATCACCTAAATCTTTAATAGCCTTCTCTGTTGCGAAAATAACTTGTTCAGCCTCATTCTTAGTATCAGCCTCTTCTTTACGTTTCTCATCAGCTTCTCGGTTTTGTTCAGCCTCTTTAACCATCTTATCAATCTCATCATCTGATAGATTTGTAGATGATGTAATAGTAATAGATTGTTCTTTACCAGTACCTAAATCTTTAGCCTTAACATTAACAATACCATTAGCATCTATATCAAATGTAACTTCAATTTGAGGTACTCCACGAGGTGCAGGAGGGATATTTGTAAGTTGGAATCTTCCCATAGTCTTATTATCCGCAGCCATTGGTCTTTCACCTTGTAATACGTGAATGTCTACAGCAGGTTGATTATCTGCAGCAGTTGAAAATACTTGAGATTTACTAGTTGGAATAGTTGTATTTCTTGGAATTAATACAGTACATACTCCACCTAAAGTTTCAATACCAAGTGATAATGGAGTTACATCAAGTAATACGATATCATTAACCTCACCAGTTAATACTCCACCTTGAATAGCCGCACCCATTGCAACAACTTCATCAGGGTTAACCTCTTTAGAAGGTTCCTTACCTAATTCTTTCTTAACTACTTCTTGTACCTTTGGAATACGAGTAGAACCACCTACAAGAATTACTTTATTAATATCACTTGCTTTAAGTCCAGCATCCTTTAAAGCCTTTCTAACTGGCTCTAATGTAGACTCTACAAGGTCATCAGTCAACTCTTCAAATTTAGCTCTAGTAAGTGTTGTTTCATAGTTAATCTCAGCAGTAATAAATGGAAGACTAATTTCAGTCGAAGTAACATTAGATAAAGTCTTCTTAGCTTTTTCAGCCTCTTCTTTAATACGTTGTAAAGCCATCTTATTATCGCGAAGATCAGTATCATACTCTTTTTTGATATCATCTAAGATATAATCAACGATTCTCTCATCAAAGTCATCTCCACCAAGTTTATTATTACCACTTGTAGATTTAACCTCAAATACACCATCACCTAACTCTAGAATAGATACATCAAATGTACCACCACCAAGGTCATAAACTAGAATAGTTTGCATCTCTTCTTGTTTATCAAGACCATATGCTAAAGCAGCAGCAGTTGGTTCATTAATAATTCTTTCTACATTTAAACCTGCAATCTTACCAGCATTCTTAGTTGCTTGTCTTTGAGCATCATTAAAATAAGCTGGAACAGTAATAACCGCACTTGTAACCTTTTCTCCTAAATAATCCTCTGCAGTCTTCTTTAAATCACCAAGAATCATCGCACTAACTTCTTCTGGAGTATATTCCTTACCATTAGCTTTAACCTTCTTACTAGTTCCCATTAATCTCTTAATAGAACTAATAGTTTCAGGATTAGTAACTGCTTGATGCTTTGCAGTCTTACCTACTATAATTTCACCTTTCTTAAACGCAACAACTGAAGGAGTAGTTCTATCTCCTGCTGCATTTACAATAACCTTAGGCTCTCCACCTTCATATACACATACACAACTATTAGTTGTACCTAAATCAATACCAATTGTTTTACTCATAATTAATCACCTTTCCTTATATTATATAAAATTATTTAATTCACACTAACCAATCTTTTTATTCTTAATTATTCACTAACCTTAACCATTGCAGGACGAATAACCTTATCTTTATATAGATAACCTTTTTGTAAAACCTCGATAACCATACCTGGTTCTACACCCTCTTTAGCTTCCATAATAACTGCATTGTGATATACTGGATCAAAAGGTTTATTAGCTCCATCAATAGCCTTAACATCAAACTTCTCTAAGATATTTTGGATACTACAATAAACCATCTTATATCCTTCATTAAACTTAACAAACTCTTCATCAGTCTTATCCTCAGCAAGTTTTAAAGCACGTTCAAAGTTATCAGCAACCGGAAGTAAGTCTTTAATAATATCTTCATTACAGAACTTAAGAAGTCTAGAAACCTCCTCATCCTTACGCTTACGATAATTAACATTATCCGCACTCATAACTAAGATTTTATCCTCTAACTCTTTAATAAGTTTCTCATACTCTTTAATCTTATCATCTTTCTTATTACCAAATAACTTCTTCTTATCTTTCTTTTTATCCTTTTTGTCATTCTTGCACTCGCAGTTATCTCCACAGTTGCAGTTATCACCACAGTTGCAATCATCGCCACAAGTACATTCTTCACTACACTTATTTTCAGGAGTACAATTACAATCATCACCACAAGTACAATTATCATTGCACTTACACTTTTCAGTATTATTTACTTCTTCTTTAATCTCTTCTTTTTCCACTTTACACCTACTTTTCTATATTCTCCATTATATAATTTAGTAAAGTAATAACCCTATCATATTCCATACGTTTAGGACCAATTAAAGCAATAGTACCTTCTTCACCATTAACCTCATACTTAGTCTTAATAACCGTAACGTCATCATCAAAGTTATTCTCACTACCAATATATATGTTGATACCATTATCTTCTTCCTTAATACTTTCAACTATATCCTTATCATCAAACTTACTTATAATCTCTCGAATCTTATCAATATCATTAAACTCAGGTTGCATAAGCATATTCTTTGTTCCACTAGTCCTAATATTATCGTGAGTAAAATCAGTAAAAGCATTATAAAAAGCATTATATAATACCTCATGCTGTTTAACATAATTTGCAATCACAGGTTTTACCTCAAACTCCAACACAGTACTAGCTTCATCTAGAGATGTTCCAACAATAAGTTTATTAATTAAATCTACAGTTTGTTTAATATCCTTCATATCAACAATAGTATCTAAATATATATTCTTATGTTCTACATTACCCTTGTCAGTAACCACAATCGCAACTAAATTATTATCATCAATAGGAACAACCTCAACCTTACTAATTAAGTTATTCTTAGAATGAGTTCCTAATACTACCGCTGCATAAGAAGTTAACTCAGATATAATTTCCATACTCTTCTCAATTACATCACTAACTACCAAAGACTTATTATTAACAATCGTCTGCAATTTTAACATATCATCCCCAGTAAGTTCCTTAGGTACCATTATATTATCAACATAATATCTATAACCCTTCTCACTTGGAACACGACCAGATGATATGTGAGTCTTCTCTAATAACCCTAAATCCTCTAAATTACTCATCTCTGCTCTAACAGTCGCAGAAGAACAACCAAGTATATCACATATAGATTTAGAAGAAATAGGCCTAGCTGTTTTAACATAATCCTCAACAATAATCTTAAGTAATTCCTTTTGTCTATCTGATAACATTATCCACCTACTTCCCAGCTAGTTTCCTAACTGCTACATACATATTACCACACTTAATTAGCAATGTCAAGAGGTGAGTGCTAAAAAAGAAAGAAAAAGAAAAACTTAGGATTAACCTAAGCCATTAATTGAATTAATATTTACACCATGCTCACTCACGTGCCCTTGGCACAATCGTTCGCTACCAACGTCAAATACACTCCGCTATTTGCCTATTCCAATGATTTGTTTCACAAATCATTGCATTCTCTATTCAATCTATACCTCTTCCAAACTCTCCAAGAGTATTTAGACCAACGGTCTAATTTCCTGTGCTAGATATTAGAGATTTAGAGATAGTTATAACTGGGCGAACATACCCACCTCCGTCGTAGACGTAGTTGTAGTCCAAGGCATTGCCGAAAACGCTCCAAACACAATACGACGAACTAGGATGTTGACTAGAAGTCCAATACCAATAATTACTGTGTAACCAACTTGGTGCTTCTGCTGATTTAGAACAATTTCCTGATTGTATACAAGAATCACTATAACCTAGACTTTTTAAATCTTCTAGAGTAATTAATCTTGCATCATTTGCGGCTGGTGCTTGTGCAGATGCCCATGCATCTACTGTTGCCTTTACATATGAAGTTGAATATGTGCTTGTTGTTCCATATTGTATTCCTCCATTATTATTAGTTTGCGCTCCGGTTCCTGCTGAATATGTTGTAATATCACTTGCAGATAATGGTTCTGCTTTTAGAAGTGTTACTGTAGATTCTTTTGCTCCTGAATCTTTA
>CAMVPJ010000025.1 GCA_947169395.1 uncultured Caryophanales bacterium | reverse complement strand
CTTCTTTAGGAATTACTATTTGTCCTTTTTCTCCAACTTTAGCAATACCTACAAACTTATCTTTCATATATGCCTCCTTCAAGTATAACAAGTTATACTTTTCATACTTAATTATACACTTATTATTCTTAAAAGTAAACACATTATGAGATTGTAATATATTTATTTTACAATCACAAAAAAATGTTCCAAATTGATAAAAAAACGTATCTAAAACGTATCTAAACGCCTTTTTTGATGCAAAATTACCTAAAAATTGCAATCAAGAAAAAGCCCACAATCCCTTTATTTATGCGGGTTTGTGAGCTTATTTGCCGTGGCACATTTTATACTTGCGTCCACTGCCACATGGACAAGGTTCATTTCTACCCACTTTATTCTTATTAATTACTTGACCATTATTTATAAATACTCTAATTATTTCTTCTTTAATCTCATCAGGAATATAGTATGATAAATACTTGCCTGCATCATAAACAAATACAAACATTGATTCAACATCGGACTGATAAGCTGCAAATATAGGTGTATTTTCACAATCAAGTAAATGTTCAAAAAAGAATTGGGTTGCAAAATCATCTTTACTTACACTTACTAAGTATTTAAATTCATTAATAATCATTTTTGCTAAACCATTAATATCTTCAGCATTTTCATGTTCCATAACTTCATTAAGCAGTTTCTTATCTAATTTTTTTAATGATGATAACATATCAGTCTTATCATCTTTTTTTATCTCATATTTTAATAACAATTCTTGTTTCATTTCTTACTCCTAATCTCATTAATATAGTTAATACTAACTGATTTAAATTCTGTTTTATCAACACATATATTTATATGTTTATCAAGACTATATAATTTAATATCATATTCATCAGTAATATCATGATTATGGATATGACCGAATAGATTAATGTAACCTCTTTTAATCATAGAATCAGGTAATGGTAATGAGAAAGTGCTAAATTATACTCATCTTAATATATACGCGCACCCTTAAGAACAGTAAAACCTATCTCCTCATATACTCGAGATGAAAATCTATCATGATTACCATGAATAAGTATTATATTATCATTTAATTTATTATTCATATCTATCTCATCTTTAAAAGGTCAATTACAATATTTAATTATATTCTTATGATAAAAAAGTGTATTTGATGTAAAATAAATCATTGTAACCTACTTATATTTCTTTTTTAATTCTTTATATTGTTCTACTAAAGATTCTCTATATTTAATCTTTTTACTTTCATATTCTTTAATCCAATAATCATATAATTCTCTATCATATAATTCTTCTAACAATACATATTTTTTTACCTCTTCATCGCTTCCTGTATAATGCTTATTAAAATAATTTATACCTTCATCATATTTACCACTATTAAAATAAATGCTTGAAACACATATTGTATTATATCTAATAGTTTCTTCTAACTCATATCTTTCACTACTATATTTACCTAATCCTTTTAGCTCAGTTTTACTTTCTTCAATAATACTATTTAATATTTTAATTGAAATACTCTTTGCTTCATCATCTTTTAACATTCTAGCATATAACTTATATATATAACTATAAGAATGACCATAAGGATCATTAGGTAAATTAAGAGTATCAATACATTTCTTTATAATTTCTTCATTAATATCTCTATATAACAATCTTTTTATAATAAGTTCAAAATATTCATCTTGTTCCACTCCAAGCGCTCTAAAAGTTTCCCAATTGGCAAAAAATAAGTAATTAGATCCTTTACTTAATCTTTTATATAGCTCAATAAGTAAATTAGTTGCAACATCTCCATCAGGAGATTCACAATCTATTTCAATCAATTTTTTATAATATCGTTTAACTTTAAAACGATAACCACTTCTTTCACTTTTTGAAATAACATTATTAGGTTTGGAATAAAGTCCTTCATCAACACACTTAAGAAAGTATTTAATTTCTTTTTGTAACTCATCAAAACTTAAATTTTCTTCTTTTATCTTTTCTTTCTTTTTATAATTTGCATCTTTAATTAATAAATCAATATTATGTTCTTCTTTTTTCTTCTTAGGTATTCTTTTATATAATTCAATAATTATATTTTCTAATTCCTTCTTACTATATTTACTTAATTCATTTCTAATTTCTTTAACATTCATACTACTCACCAAGATAATTTTACCATGCAATTTATAAAATATAAATAAAATCAAAAAAAAATTTCTCAAATTCGAGAACTTTTTATATATCTATAATAGTAATTTCACTTTTATATAGAAAACCTAGTACACCTATTTTATGACTTTTAGATAACTTCGTTATACCAGTTGTAATAATTACATTAGTATTATCTATATTATATTTTCCATAACAGTACTTTTTTAATAAACCATTCTGTGGATTTATTAACCCCCTACCTCTTAATATCTTCTTTAAGAATTCAAAAGTAAGTCCACCATGCATATGTCCTGATAATATTAAATCAATACTTTTATGACACTTAATCTCTTTTAAAACATTTAAATTCGCAATACGATATGGAGAATGTATAAGCATAATATTATATCCACTAGATAAATAAGGATATTTCTTATTCATAAAGTATATTAGTTCATCTTTATCTTCACCATTATCATAATACTCATTAGGTAGTGTTACACCAATAAAGTTTATACCATTATTACTATAAACACGATTATCAAGAACATACACATTTTTTATTCTATCAATACGATCAAATAATTCTTTATCATAACTCTTCATTGATTCGTGATTATAATAAAAGTCATGATTGCCTAAACTTATAATCACCTTAGAAATTTTAGATAAATCATTAAACCAGTTAACTAGAAAGTCTTGATCTTTGATATTCTTATCATCTACAATATCCCCTGGTATACATATATAATCAGGTTTTAAACTTTTTATTTCATTTAAAACATTATATAAATGATTTATTATTCTTTTACTAAAATAATGAATATCTGATATTAATACAATTCTTTTATTATATGTATTACTTAAATTATAATACTTATTATTTATTTTCATATTTTTTTATAAATTCCTCTTTATATTCTATGAATTTATCTTCTTTAATAGACTCTCTAATCTCTTCCATAAGACGAACTAAAAATCTAATATTATGAATAGAAAGTAATCTTGCACCAAATGTTTCATTAGCAACTATTAAGTGTCTTACATAAGCCTTAGTATAATGCTTACAACAATAACAATCACAATCTTCAATAGGAGTAAAATCTTCTTTATATTTAGCATTTCTAATGTTTACTCTACCGTGTCTTGTAAATACATTGCCATGGCGAGCTAGACGAGTTGGAAGTACACAATCAAACATATCAATACCACGAGCAACTCCTTCAAGTAAATCAATAGGATCTCCTACTCCCATTAAGTATCTTGGTTTATCTTCAGGTAAATATTTAACTGCATAATCAATCATTTTATACATTGTCTCTTTAGTCTCTCCAACACTAGTTCCACCTATTGAATATCCATCAAAGTCCATCTTAACAGTTTCTTCCGCACTAAATCTTCTTAAATCTTCATATTCTCCACCCTGTACAATCCCAAATAATGATTGATTAGGATTATTATGTACTTTTTTTCCACGTTCTGCCCAACGTAGTGTACGCTCTGTACTTTGTTTAGTGTACTCACGCGTTGCAGGATAAGGAATACATTCATCAAAACTCATAGCTATATCACTATCAAGTTTATTTTGTATTTCAATAGATTTTTCTGGAGTAAGTAAAAGATTAGTTCCATCTAGATGACTTTTAAACTTAACTCCTTCTTCTATAATATCTTTCTTTTTATTTTTAGCAAGAGAAAAAACTTGGAATCCACCACTATCAGTTAGAATTGGACCATCATAATTCATAAACTTATGAAGGCCTCCTGCCTTAGCTACAACATCTTCACCAGGTCTAAGCCATAAATGATAAGTATTAGCTAGTATCACACCACAATTCATATTCTTTAATTCTTCCGGAGATAAAGTTTTAACTGTTGCTTGTGTTCCTACAGGCATAAACATAGGGGTATCACATATCCCGTAATTAGTAATCAACTTACCTAGCCTTGCATGACCATCTTTCTTTAATAATTCATATTTAATTTTTCCACACATATTACATCACGTGTTTAATTATAGTATAATTTATTTTTTTTTACAACTAAAAATACAAAAAGAAACCTTATCAATTAGATAAAGTTTACAACAATTCTCTATATTCACATTTATTTATTTTGTTTTTTTCTTTTTCATGATAATTACAGTTCCACAAACAAATAGTAATACAATAATTACTCCACCAACAAGATAATAAATCATATTACTGTTAGTTTTTGAATTATTTGTAGTTGTAGTAGTTTCTTTTTTTTCATTAGTCGAAGAATCATATTTTTCTGAATTAATACTTACTTCTTTTCCACCTACATATAATTTATATCTGCCATTAGAATAAATATTTGAATTATCACTTGCTTCATTTTCAAGTGTATCTAAATATGTATCAGCAGTTAAAGATAATATAGAATCACTAGATAATGATAAAGAAACTTGCTTTGCCTGATTATCACTATCAATAGAACCTACTAAAATACTTTTATTTTTCATAGTAAGCGTAAGTGTTGAAATACTATCAATAATAATATCTCCATTTACTTTTTGATTAATCATATTTAAACTTACATTACCACCATTAGAACCAGATGATCCCCATTTAGCAGTTGTTGCTTTTAAGAAAGCTCCTGTAGAATCATTATTAATAATTTCATTATTTTCAAGTGTTATAACTGTATTGGTATTTGTAACAAAAATAACATCACCTTTATTATTTGTTATCTTAGAATCTTTTGAATTAAATGTAGACTCTCCAACAGAAGCATCTCCACTCATTGATTGATATATGAAAATTGATTTATAAGTTTCTGAATTACCATTTAATTTTGTATTAGTAGCTTCCATAGTAACTCCATTTAATGTTACAGAGTTCTTACCTTCAACAACTACTCCTTCTGAAGCAGTAGATTTTAAAGTTGCATTATTTACAATAATATCTGCAGTTGAATAGATTACTGGAGAACCTGTTCCATTAGATGTATATGTTCCTTTATTAACGGTTAGAGTTCCACCACCTCTATCTGATCTAATTGGAGCAGATGAATTACCATCTGTTTCAGCAGTTACATTATTAGCAGTTAGTGTTCCTCCTCCAGTAACCATAATAGCTCCAGAATTATTACTTGTTGTTTTAATTACTGCATCACTTATATTAATAATACCTGTTCCATAAGCAAATACAGCATTAGCGTGTGATCCATTAGAAGTAACAGAACCTCCATTAATATTAAGTGTAGCTCCATTATAAGTAAGAATTGCAGCATTTATTCCGTAAAAGTCTGCATCATCTCCACTAGAATCCCCACTTTTAGTAATAGAGCAAGAATTAATTGTAGATACACCACCTGATACTAATAATGCATTTTGACTACCTGCATCAGTTACATATGTTTTATTATTTTCACTTGTTGCACTAGAAAATGTTGTAGCTCCTGTATATGATACATTTGAACTACTTCCACCATTTTCTCCTGGTCCACCATTAGAATCTCCAGGCGGTTTTGCAGGTGGTTCTGCAAATACTATATTAGGTATAGCAATCAAACCAACTAAAATAAGCGTTATTAATGTTTTTATTTTTTTCAAATTATAACTCTCCTTTTTTAATCATTCAAAGTCCAAATATTTTCATATTGAGATGCTTGAAATTTATTATTATCTGTAATATCGTATGAATCAACATTATAATATTGATCATTGGGAATTGGAGAATCAGTGAATCTTCCTTTTCCTGAATAACTAGTTGCGCTAAAGGTAATTACCCACTTATAATCATCAGGCATTTCATCCATCTCTTTCATATTTGCATATTCTACTTTATAAGTTCCTGATGCATTGTTAGTATAAGCATTACCATTAGTATCAGTCCAATTATTTACATAAGTAAATGTTCCATCCGCTTTAATTGTATATTCGCCACCAAACTCTTCCATATAAGAAGAAATACTACTTTTATATGTACCATATTTTAAAGTGTAATCTCCTGCTTTAATTACATCTTCTACTTTTTTAGTATCTTTTATTTCTTCTTTATTCTTATTTTTTTCAATTAAACTATCAAATTTTAAACCGATATCTTTATTCTTTTGATATGCTTTTACTGATTTACTAAATTCATTTTTCAAGTTTTTTTCATCTTTTTTATATATAATATAATTAAACTTATAATCTGTATTAATTACATAATAGATATCTTTATAAGCAGTAGATTTTTCATTAGTAACTTTAAAGTATTTAGCATAATTATCATACTTAGAAAGTTTCTCTTTTTCTTTTTCTGATCTTTCAGTACCACTTAATCCTTCTTTAGTAAGTTCATCATAAACAATTGCTTCTATTGCAATAGAATCTAGTGACTCATATGTTTCTGAATCATCTGTATTTGAATACATAAAGTAGTTATACTTACCTTTTTCTACATCATAACCAAATCTTATTTCAGCTTCATTACCATATATATTATTTGACATGTTTTTAACTTTATCATTATCTATTTTATATAAAGATATAGAAAAACCTACATCACTATTTGCATCTTTCCTACTATCATCATATACAGCCATAACAGGATCATCAGATAGTGATGATTCATAGAATAATATCTTTGAATTATCGGATGGTTTTATTTCTTTTATATATGCATAATATACATCACCCCAGTTTGACCCTGTCCCTTTATTCTTAGGAATAATCATTATTCCTACAATAATTCCAATAACAACAATACTAATTAATAAAACAATCACTAATTTCTTTTTCATAATTAATCACCACTATATTTCATACTATCTGCCCAATTAAAATCTCTAACTTCTGGCATATCTATTCCAAATTCTTTAATGTATTTATTATGTTTATCTAGCATACTAACACAATAATCATTTAACTTTTTATATTCTCCATCTATATAGTTAAGCACATCCATTACTAAATGATATCTATCTAGTTTATTTTGTACTTTCATATCAAAAGGTGTAGTTATTGTACCTTCTTCTATGTAACCATGGACATGTAATAATTGATTGGTTCTTTTATAAGTTAATTGATGTATTAAACTAGGATAACCATGAAAGGCAAATATTATTGGTTTATCTTTAGTGAATATTTCATCATACTCAGTATCAGAGAGTCCATGAGGATGTCTATCACTTGATTCAAGTCGCATTAAATCTACCACATTTACTACTCTTATTTTTAAGTCTGGAATGTTATGTCTTAATATTGATTGAGCAGCCATTACTTCTAGAGTTGGTGCATCTCCACATGAAGCAAGTACAATATCAGGGGTTCCTGCATCATTACTTGCAAACTCCCATACGCCTACCCCCTTCTTACAGTGTTCTACTGCTTCTTCCATAGTTAGCCACTGTACTGATGGATGTTTAGAAGCTACTATGACATTGATATAGTTCTTACTTCTAATTACATGGTCAAAGCAAGATAATAAAGTATTAGTATCTGGTGGCAGGTACATTCTTACTATATCACTCTTTTTAGTTACAAGATGATTTAAGAAACCTGGATCTTGATGTGTAAATCCATTATGATCTTGTTGCCAACAGTGTGATGTTAAGATATAGTTTAAAGATGCAATAGGAGCTCTCCATTCTAGATTATTACACACTTTTAACCATTTAGCATGTTGACTTGCCATTGAATCTACTATTCTAACAAATGCTTCATAACTTGCAAAGAAACCATGACGCCCTGTTAGTAAATATCCTTCAAGCCATCCTTCACATAAGTTTTCAGATAACATTGAATCTATTACTCTACCACTATTATTTAAGTATTCATCACTATCAAGAATATTACCTTCAAACTGTCTATTAGTCTCATCAAACATATAATTTAATCTATTTGATAATGCTTCATCTGGTGAGAATACTCTAAAGTTATCTTTATTTAGCCTAATTATATCACGGACAAACTTACCTAATTCCATCATATCTTGCGATATAGTGTTACCGCGTTCTACTTCTATTCCATATTCTTTAAAATCAGGTACATTTAAACTCTTAAGTAACAATCCTCCATTTGCATGAGGATTAGCTCCCATTCTTCTATTACCACTAGGAACAAACTCTTTTATCCAGTCATATACTTTACCATTTTCATCAAATAATTCTTCAGGATGATAACTACGCATCCAGTTTTCTAAGACTTTTAAGTTTTCTTCTTTAGAATCAATTGTAATAGGTACTTGATGAGCCCTAAAACTACCTTCAATAGTTTTTCCTGCAAACTCTTTAGGTCCTGTCCAGCCTTTAGGAGTTTTTAGTATAATCATTGGATAAAATGGTCTTTTAGTATTACCTTTTAGCCTTGCATTATCTTGAATCTTCTTAATTCTAGTAATTGCTTTATCAAGTGCGGCAGCCATTTTCTCATGCATTTCATAAGGTTCACTACCTTCTACTACTATTGGACTCCAACCATATCCCATAAATAGCGCAATTAATTCTTCTTCACTAATTCTAGCAAGTACACTTGGATTAGCAATCTTATAGCCATTTAAATGAAGTATAGGTAATATTGCTCCATCAGTAGCTGGATTAATAAACTTATTAGAATGCCAACTAGTTGCAAGGGTTCCAGTTTCTGCTTCTCCATCTCCAACTACTACTGTTGCGATGAGAGAGGGATTATCTAGTACTGCTCCTACTGCATGAGCAATACTGTAACCAAGCTCCCCTCCTTCATTAATAGAACCTGGTGTCTCAGGTGCGACATGCGATGATATCCCACCAGGAAAAGAGAACTGTTTAAATAATTTCTTTAATCCATCTTCATCTAAAGTAATAGATGGATAAATCTCACTATAAGTTCCTTCTAAATATGTATTAGATACCATGGCCTGTCCACCATGACCAGGACCTGATACATAAATAATATTAAGATCATACTTCTTTATAACTCTATTAAGGTGAGTATAAATAAAGTTCTGCCCTGGAGTAGTTCCCCAATGTCCTACTACCTTGTTTTTAATATCTTTTAACTCTAAAGGACGCTTTAAAAGTGGATTATCAAGCAAGTATAATTGTCCTACTGAAAGATAATTCGCTGCCCTAAAATAAGCATCTAACGCTTTTACTTCTAATTCATTTAATGTTTTCATAAATCACTATCCTATCTGTAAATAATAATATCATTAATACATAAAAAAAGCAATTAAAAATTATTAATTGCAAATCAAATAATCAACTATCTCACTTAGTTTCATACTATTAGATCCCTTGACAAATATAGTAGTATTAGTAATATCAAGATTATCTAAGTAATTAATAATATCTTTATTACTATCAAAGTGCATTCCTTTAATATATTTAGTATACTCCCCTACTGTAAGTACTATCTTATTATCTATTTTATTTAATACTTTATTTAACTTCTTATGATACTTAATACTATATTTACCTAGTTCTAACATATCACCTAGTATAATTATCTTATTACCTTTATATTTACTTAATACATTAAGTCCACATTTCATAGACTCATAAGATGCATTATAACTATCATCTATTACAGTATAATTATCTAGTTTAATCTCATTTAATCTTTTACTATAAGGTTTATAAGATTCAATACATTTAATAATATTATTAATATCTATATTATACATTAAACCTACTTTAATACTTTCTAGTATCATTGGAATATACTCTACTGCATTAGTATTAAATTTAACTAAATACTCTTTACGAGTACTTATATTAAATGTTAGGTAATTATCATATGTATTAATGTTATAAGCAATTAAATCATTAGTATAGTTAACTCCACATTTATATCCATTAGTCCTCTTTAAATACTTATTATCTCCATTAACTATTAAAGTTCCATCCAGTCCACTAGTAATTTCCATCTTAGCTTTAAATATATTCTTTCTACTACCTAGGTTACCTATATGAGATGAACCTATATTAGTAATAACCGCACAACTTGGTTTAATCATATTAGATAATCTTTCTAACTCTCCTTTATGATTCATACCAAGTTCTAATAGAACTATCTCATGCTTACTATCTAAGTTATTAATAGTTTGAAATACACCAATTATATTATTCTTATTACCATCATTTTTAAGTACATTATATTTAGTACTTAATATATTATATATTAACTCTTTTAAGGTAGTCTTACCATTAGATCCAGTTATTCCAATAACTGGTATATTATATTTACTTAATTTATATTTTGTTAAATAGTATAATGTATCGTAAGTATCATCTACTTTTATAACAGGAATATTCTTTAATTTAATATCTTTATCAGTAATAACTAGCTTACACTTTAGATTATCATTAATAAAGATATTACCATCATAATTATTACCCTTTAAAGCTATAAAAGCATCTTCTTTATTAATTATTCTTGTATCAGTTTTAAAACTATTAACAACTACATTCTTATATTTATTAATAAGTTTACCTTTAGTAACACTTATAATCTCATCTAAATTCATACACACCTCTATTTACATGATTCATAGAAATAATCAAATATACTTCTTTCTACTTTATCATATTCAATCATCTTTTCTGGGTGCCACTGAACTCCTAAGAAAAACTTACGACTACTATCTTCGATTGCCTCAATACAATTACTGTAAGCAGATATATCTAAATCAGTATATTCTAAACATTCCTTATGTGATGAATTAACTTGTATTTTAGTCTTACCTATTATTTTATAAAGTAATGTATTCTTTTTTATATCTACATAATGTGAATACTCTTTCTTATCTTTATGATTATCAATTCTTTTTAGTTTACCATTAAATAACACCCCTAAGGCTTGCATACTCATACATATTGCAAGCAAAGGAATATCTAAATCATGAATATATTTAATAATACTTAAGTGAATATCCTTATAATCATCACCACCCTGCATGATAATCCCTTTACACTTATCAATCTTTCTTTTAATATCATCTATGTTAGTTAAAGGTATAAGTAAGTAATCATAACCTAGTTTAAAAAAGCACGAATATACATAATTAATACTATTACCCTCACTACTAACACCATCATTTAATATAATACCTATCATACTTAATTGTATGAAAAAAGATACAATTTAATGTACCATTTACATATACTTTTCCATAGATTTCATCATCTGATTAACTTGTTTCTTTGATGGAGTTCTACCCATCTGCATCATCATAGCTTTAATCATACCTTCATTAATTGGAGGATTCTTCTTAATAAATTTCTTCATATAACTTCTAGCAATTAGAAAACCAATAATCGCACCAACAACTAATCCCCCTAATATTTGTAATATATCTAATAACATCTAATCATTCCTTTCGTATATTAATTTTACTATAAATATATTCATTTGGCAATAATTAATGTTAAGTATTATAATTCTTTCAAGTAAAATCATAGTTCATTACTTTCATAACAAAAAATCCCATCTAGGGATTCTTGAGTAAGGAGTGTTTTCTTGTTTGTTATCACAAACAAATTAAGTATATTAAATGTATGTGTATTTATTATGAATTAAAAGTGTAAATTAGGTGAAACTATATAAAACTACCTATAACTATTGTAATTGCAGCAAGTAATACACCAGCAGTAAAACCTATCAAGCAATACATCATTAAAGAACCTTTAAACTTAGATTCCTTCTTAGCTTTCTTCTTTTTCTTAACACTACCTTCTTTATTTTCGTAACTAGTATTCAAACTATTTTCAGATACATTACTTAAGTCTTTTAATTTATCTAATGGCTTAGTTTCTATAGACTCTGTTTTTTCAATAGTTAAAGGTTTTTGAATTTCCTTCTTTTCTGCAATAGCTTTTTCTTCTGTTTTTTTCTCTTTTATCTTTTCTTGTACTCTTCTTGAAGATTCATATTCTCTTACCTTAGAAATTACCCAACTAAGTTCCTCACTAGAACTTAAAAGCGGATTTTCTATATATGGTTTAATATCTTCATACTTTATAGTTACGTTACGATACTTAAATGCACCATAAGCATTTATATCACGAATTATTACATCAATATCCGCAGGTCTAATAACCATATCTATTTTAAGATTTTTTAAAATTACTTCCCCATTCTTCTTTATTTTAGCATAATATAGTTTTCTATCTTGTGTCTCAACAAAAAAGTTAGCAAAATTTATATAACTAATATTTAAACTTTTAATCTCTTTAACTATTAAAGTTAACATCTTTTTTTCATCTGGTGTCATCTCTTTAATAGTATTTAGATGGTGTTTTAAATCATGAGTTTCAATAAATTCAAATATATATGCATCCTTAAAGTAATTTTTAATCTCATCAATAGTATTTAATTTAGATAAATTATCTATAGTAACTTCTAAAGGAACATTAGTATAGTATTCAACTAAATATAATTTATTAGAATTTTTATCTACAAAACGTAGATATCTCATATCTCCTGTAAGCATAAGTTCACAAAAATCAGTTAATTCAACACTATTCATAATTACCCTCTATTCTATAAAATAATCTCTGATATAATATTATCATAATAAGTCGAAAATTACAAGAAACTATTTTTAAAATCTTCTATAGTCTATTTTCTTTACTTTCTTTAAATAACAATCTCCGCATAACGGAACATATTCTACATTATCACTCGCACCATCAATAAGTATATCTTCCCCTTTTAAAGTATACTCACCATTAACTTTACGTCCAGCAAATCTAGCAGTAGATCCACAATTGCATAATGTTTTTAACTCTTCAATATTTTCAGCAATTTCAAGTAATCTAATTGCTCCCGGAAAGCCTTCCATTTTAAAATTAGTACGAAGAGAATAACAAATTACTGGAATATCTATTACTTTAGAAAGTAAGAATAAATCATCAATTATCTTAGGTGATAAAAACTCTGCTTCATCAACCAATACACATTTTAGATTTCCAGTATATCTATTTCTAATCTCTTTAATTATATTAGTATTATCATCTATAAGTAAATCTACTCTTCTATTTAATCCAATTCTAGAATCTAAGTATTCTCCACCCTTAGTATCGCATTTTGGCTTTAATACAAAAACACGATATCCATTTTCTTCATAATTATGAGCAGTACGCATAAGATCAATACTTTTTCCACTATTCATAGTTGCATATTTTAAATTTAATTTTGCCATATATCCTCCTAAAATGGCATCTTAAAATTACCATTTTTCATTTTTTTCATCATTGTTTTCATCTGTTCAAATTGTTTTAACAAACGATTAATTTCTTCTACACTTCTCGCACACCCTTTAGAAATTCTAAGTTTTCTTGAATTTTTAATACATTCAGGATGTCTTCTTTCATAAGGTGTCATAGAAAGTATTATTGCTTCAATATGTGCCATGTCTTTAGGGTCAATTTTAACTTTTTTTAGTTCCTTAGGTATACCAGGAATCAGTTTTAATAATCCTTCAAGTGGTCCCATCTTTCTAATTTGTTTAAACGTTGATAAAAAATCTTCTAAATCAAACTTACCTTGTTCCATTCTTTTAGCAGTACGTTCGGCTTCATCTTTATCTATGGTTGCCTCTACTTTTTCAACCATACTCATTAAATCACCCATACCTAGAATTCGGCTAGCCATTCTATCAGGATAAAACTCATCTAGACCGTCCATCTTCTCAGATACACCAACAAACTTTATTGGAACACTAGTTAAATGACGAATAGATAGAGCTGCTCCACCTTTAGTATCTCCATCAAGTTTTGTTAAAACCGCACCAGTAAGTGGTAACTTATTATTAAATCCTTCAATTACATTAACAGCATCTTGTCCAGTCATACTATCTATTACAAGTAATATCTCATTAGGAGAGACCTCACTATTAATGTTATTTAACTCATCCATTAGTTGTTCATCAATATGAAGTCTACCTGCTGTATCAATTAATACATAGTCAAACTTATTTTCTTTTGCGTACTTTAATGCATTCTTACTAATTTCAACTGGATTAGAAGCACCTTCATCATATACTTCAATATTTAATTCACGACCAATTTGCTTTAACTGATCAATAGCAGCAGGACGATACACATCACATGCAACAAGTAATGGCTTTTTCTTATATTTCTTACGAAGTAATAAAGCAATCTTACCAATAGTTGTAGTTTTACCACTACCTTGAAGACCTACCATCATTAAAATTGATGGATTACCTTTAGTATATAACTCTTCCTTTTCTCCACCTAATAATTCTACAAGTTCATCATGGACTATTTTTACAAATACTTCACCTGGTTTTAAACTCTTCTTAACTTCTTCACCGAGTGCTTTTTCTTTTACTGTTGCGATAAACTCTTTAACTACACGATAGTTAACGTCAGCCTCGAGCAAAGCAAGTCTAATCTCACGTGTTACTTCACTAATATTGTCTTCTGTAATTTTCCCATAACCTTTAATCTTATTAACCGCACTCTGCAGTCTATCTGATAAATTTTCAAACATAAAATCACCATATTCATTATACAAAAAATTACAAATAAAAAGCAATACATTAGTATTACTTAAATAAAACTTTTACATTTTCTTTATTTGGTAAGGTAGAATAAGGTGTATATAAATAGTTATAATCAACTAACTTATCATTCATATAATCATATGTAAAACCAAGTCTTGCATTAACTACTTCATTACTATTCTTATCTATAATATATCTAATTACTTCAATCTCAAATACCAAATCAAACACTTGTTTAAACTTAATTCCATAATTCTTACAGTTATACATAAACTTATGACCTAAATCCTGCTTTACATAATGTTTTTTAGCATGATTATCATTATTTGCAAGTAATCCTACTCCCTTATTTCCCATATAGAAATAAGTATATGCTTCATATAACTCTTGCATTACTAATAAATTTCCTTCTTGAATATTTTTATCCATAAAATACATTACTCCTTCAAAACAGTAAATATAATACTATATGGTAACATTTTTGTCAAACTGTCAATAGTTTTTGAAAATGTCTTAAAAAAATCTAAACATTAACGGGAATTT
>CAMVPJ010000024.1 GCA_947169395.1 uncultured Caryophanales bacterium | reverse complement strand
CCCTGTTGATGAATATTATATTATCATACATATTTTCGCTTGTCAAGTATTTTTTCTATAAAGTATCACTTTCCTATTATACAAAAAAAAATAAAAATGTTACACTTAATAACACTTTTACTTAATATAATCGTTTATATAAGGAATAACTTGTTTTTTTCTTGATGTTAAACCATCAATAAACACTCCCTCATATACATCATTTAGATTAAACGAATCTTTTAACATTTCTTCACAACCATTTGTATATAGTATATAAGATCCATTCTTAAGAACATCAGTAATAATAAATAGAATAAACTCTAAACCTTGATTATTACACTTGTTTTGCATAATACTTATATATTCATCTTTATCTTTTAAGATACTGTCAATATCAAGTGTAATAGTTTGACCCACTGAATATTTCTTATCTTCAACTTGGAAATTCTTATAATCTTGAGTTAATATCTCTTCTTTAGTTAATCCTTCAATACTAGTACCAGCTTTAAGCATTTCTTTATAATATGATTTATAATCAATCTTCATCTCGCGAGCAAGTAATTCTACGGTTATTTTATCAAGCTCAGTTGTTGTACTACTAGTAAGACATAACGTATCAGATAGTATTCCTGAAATCATCATGCCTTTAATCTCATAAGGGATATCGATAACTCGTTCTCTATACATTTGATAAACTATTGTATTAGTACTTCCTACTGCCATATTTCTAAAATTAATAGGATCACTAGTTGACAAGTCACCAATCTTATGATGATCAACTACTTCTATAATATTTGCCTCACTTAGGCCATCCACACTCTGAGCTGACTCATTATGATCTACTAATATTACTTTTTTATTATGCTTAGTATTTTTATCAGTAACTCTAATAAGACCTAAACATTCATCTTTTTTTCCAATTACAGGATAGTTATTATGACCTAGTCTTCTTGCCTCTTTTAAAAACTCATAGAAGTTATCATTTTGATTAAACTTATAAAAGCTATTTTCATTCATTAAGTTTTTAATATATACACTATTCATTACTCTTTTTACTGCGCTAAATAATTCTAAATTAGTTTTAATTACATTTATTTGTTTAATCTTAAACTCTTCTAAATAGTTATCACTAATATCGTTAGCTATTAGGATAACTGTATTAATTAAATCATTATTCTTAATTAAGATAGTACTAGCATTATACTCATTAGATATAACTATATTACCAGATATATCATCATTAAGTCTTAGTATGCAATCTCCATCTACTGATTTTACTAAATTATCAAAAGATGTATCTATTTTATAATTATCTTGAATAATTCTTCTTACTATATCTTTAGAAGTAATTACTCCTTTAATCTTTTTATTATTATCGACAACAGGCGCACCAGTAATACCTAGTTCATTAAAGTATTTATAAGTATCATATACAGTACTATTTTCATATACTTGATATCCCTTATAATAATCTACATCCTTAATCTGTAATCTAACACTATCTAAATACTTAGGTTCTTTTACTTTAAAATAATCAAGAACAAATTTAGTTTCTTTATTAATATCACCTAATACTCTAGCTTCTGCATTTACACCTAATCTTCTTTTTAGATAAGCTACACTAATCGCACTAGTTACACTATCTGTATCCGGTCTTTGATGACCAAACACATATACTTTTTCTTTTGCCATAACTCCTCCTAACTTCTGTTTTCTAAGTTTACTTCTAGTATTCCAGATACATTTGATCCTTCAGGTATACTTTGTGATACTACATAACCTGTACCATTTATTTTATAATCTATACCTAATAAATTACATAATCTTACAACATCATTTCTAGACCAACCTGTTACATTTGGAATAGTAGCACTCTCCCCATCTGTTACTAAGAATACTTTATAATTATTAACTAGTATAGTACCTTTATTAGGATACTGTTTAACTATTTTATCTCCACTACCTATTACTACAGTACTAATACCTTTACCATTTAATTCATTAACGATATCAGTAGTATTCTTACCTAAATAGTAATCAGCCTTAATGATTTTATTACTAATACTGTCTTCTTCATTAAACATATTATAGTATTTAGCTATATTCTTAGTTAATTCTTGAATAGAATCAGATAAAGCATAGTTTTGATTATGACTTGGTTTTTTAGTTGCTGCATAAATAATTATTCTAGGATTATCCTTAGGATACATCATTGATATAGATGATATATAATCGGTTGTACCAGTTAAATACCTACCATTCTCATAGATTTGGGCAGTTCCAGTTTTACCAATAATATCGAAGTTTTCAATATAATACTTATGACCTGTAGCCCAATCATCACTAACTACCCTCTCCATTAAATCCTTTATTTTAACTACTGTATCATGACTTACTACATTATTTGTTTTATTAATTTTAGTAACTGTTTCTTTATTATTTTTCTTACTATCAGTTTTACTTACAATGTGAGGTTTTACCATAGCTCCATCATTAGCTATTATAGATAAAGCTTGTAAATGTTGGATTGGAGTTGTAAGTATACCTTGTCCATATCCTGCTGCAAGTACTTCTATTGGATACTTAAAGTTTAGCTTACCATTAGCTTCTCCTGATAATTCAATACCAGTAGCGTCCCCAAAACCATATTTAGTAAAACATTCTTTTAACTCTTCTCTTGATAAATACTTAGAAATTATATTAGCTATCGCAGTATTACTAGAATATTCAAATCCAGTATCATAACTAATCTCTCCCCAACCATTCTTATTCCAGTCATTAATCTGATCATTATCATCTACTTTAAAATAACCTGATTTATATGTCTCAGATCCATTATATACACCTTTTTCCATCGCACACATATAAGTATATATTTTCATTGTACTACCTGGTTCAAATGTGTAAGATACGAGTGGATTTTCATAAGACATATCAGCAGGTATATTGTTTGGATCAAATGAAGTAGATGAACTACTACCTAATATTGCCCCTGTTTTTGCATCCATTACCTCTATTATCGTCCACTCTGGTTCATACTCAGAATCTACTTTATATATCGCACTTTCTACAAATCTTTGAATACTAGAGTCAATTGTTAAATAGATATCATCTCCATCAATTGCATCAACATTCTCCTCAGGCGTATCAGGAATCTTATAGCCAAACTTATCCTGTTCATATCTATCATAGCCATTAGTTCCTGTTAGTATTTCATTAAATTTAGCTTCTATTCCAAGTTTACCTGTAATAATACCTTCATCATCAGCTTTAGCATAACCAACAGTATATGATGCAAAATTACCAGATGGATAATATCTATTTACTGTCTTTTCAAAATCCAGTCCAGTTAGTCCTAAAGATTCTATTTCTTTTTTCTTTAATTCAGTTATATTTCTACCAAATGACCCAAATTGTACCTGATATTGCTTTTTATTAAGACGTTCTAGTATATATTCATAATCCGCACCAAGTACTTCAGATAGTTTACGCGCAGTCTCCTCTTTATCGACAACATATTTAGGTGAAGAATCACTTCCTACTCTTTTTTCATCTAGGTAAGCAATTAGAGTATAAGAAGTTACATTTAAAGCTAGAGTATCACCATTTACATCAAATATTTTACCACGTTCTGCAATCTTTTCTTTTGTTACAGTATTTCTATTAGCGGCAAACTTAGTCATATCAATACCATATATTTTACGAGATAAGGATAAATAAGCATATTGACCATATAATATTAGAATAAAAATTAGAAAGATAAAAAATACTATATTAGCTACTTTCCATTTAGTTCTAACGTTCTTATTATTCTTCTTCATACTCACCATCCTCGTCTACTCTACTAACATTTTAACATAATATTTAAAAAATTTATACACGATTGTATAAACTTTTTTAATTTGTTCATGTTAATAAACAATTCTACATTTTAACAAGACTAATTAAGAGTCTTCTATCTCTATCAGTCTTTTTACAAGTAATTAGATTTAAATCGCCATTTATATATACCCGAGACTTATCTACTTCTTTAATACTATCTACCTTATATTCAGTCTCTTCATCAATATATAAATAAACATTATCACCTAATTCTAATTTATCAAGATCATCAAAGTAACACACCTTACAATTACCACTATGTCCCGCAATTAACTTATCTGTTACAAATACTAATCCTTCATCGACATTAGATACTATACCAGTTTTAAGATTAATACTAGGTATTTCTAATACTCCACTTAACTTCTTAGTCTCTTCAGTATCAATTTTATTTATGTAATTATACACAACATCATATTTATTAGCATATATATAATCATCATATACTGATTTAGAAAGTATCGTAATAGTTATAATAATAACTATAAAACTAAATACTATTAATATTTTTCCTATACGCATAAACACCTAAATTAAATAAGAATAATATAAGCAATACACTAATCGCACCAAAGTAATCAATCTCATCTTTATAAGTATCAGGAACACTAATTGGTATCTCATCGTCATAAAGATTAATCTCAGTATCTATATTATCAGTAACCTCAAGATTATAGTCTTCTACCTTAGTATAACCTTCTAACCCATCTACTTGATGTATACGATACTTACCATATTCAAGATTTAATTCAATATTACCATTCTTATCAGTCTTATAAGTACCAATTAAATTATTAGCCTCATCATATACTTCAAAAGTAACACCTTCTTCATAAGAGTATACTTTAGTATCCTTATTACCAAAGAGTTTATGAATTATAACTTTCTTAGATATTAAATCATCTATTACATCAAGTACTATCTCATTATCACTAAAACTAACTTCAAAGTAATGTTTCTCATCATCTAGTAAATAACCTGTTGGTGCACTTAACTCTTTTAGATAATACTTACCAAAAGGAATATCTACATTACTAGTACCTAACTCATCTAATTCTACTTCTTTAATTAGATTATCATCAAGAGTATATATACCATACTTTGTACCAATAAATGATAATCCCTCTTTAGCAGAATCATACTTACTATCATGTTTACGTACTTTAAGACTACCCTTTTTAACAGTTATAGTCATATCTTTTTTTACATCATTAATCTTACCTGGTAAAAGCAAGTTCTGACCATTATCATTATAATAAAGCATATAGTGTTCCTTATTCTCTTTCTTAATAAAACTAATATGATATACTCCCTCATCAAGACTATCAATAACTAACCTATTACCTTCTATCCTAATTGATTCAGTATCACTAACAAGTTCAAAATTACTTAAGACATTATTAGTATCTTCTAACTCAACTTTAGTACCAAATTCAAGTTCTAAATTATCTTTAAAACTAGGTACTTTGTAATGATTATTAATAAGATTATTCATCTCATCAATCTCTTGTGTATAAGCAGTTATACGATTACCATAATAAGAATCAGTAAAGTATAAATCATCAAGACCTAATTCATTCCAGATTAAGTACTGTGTCACACCATACCATTTTAAATCAGTATGATTAGGATAACCATAACCATAATGCGCGATTAAATTCATCTTTTCAATTGCAGGCTCACTAATCATAAATATATCAGAAAATTCTTTATAACCGTAGTAAGTCCCCTCATCAAGATATAAAAATGGCTCTATACAATAAACCAACTCCCCGTTACTCTTATGAAGTAAAAATGGTGCCCCGTTTTTTTCAACCCCAGATTTTACCTTTGTGATGTACATATTAGGTACCTTAGTATCATAATAAAAGGTATCAGTTGTATCATAGGCTTGTACATCAATTATACCTATAATACACATCAAAAATATAATTAGAAATTTTTTCATAATTTTCCTCCCTATATATATCATTAGTTAAAACTTTCAAATTTCCTTCTTTTTTTTGCAACTTTTTTCATTTTTTTGCATTTTCTTACCATATTTTTCAACTATATTACCCAAAAAGAGTAAAAACATGATAAAATTTATTTAAAGAAGGGAGAGAAAAACATGAAAAAACAAACTTATACAGCAGGTTTAGTTTTAGGAATATTATCTATTCCATGTGGATTATTAATCGCAATTAGTGGTTGGGTACTAGGTATTATTGGAATTGTATTGAATGCTAAAAACAAAGATAGTTTTAATACAACAGCAGGACTTACACTAAGTATCATCGGTTTAGTATTATCAGTAATCAATTCAATCTTTGGTGTATTATTACAATTACACGTATTATAAACCAAGTAAAAAAGGTATTAGCTTATTAACAGTTAATACCTTTTATTTTTAATTCTTCTGGTTCTTTTTTTCTATTTTTAGGATCTTCTTCATACCATTTTCTTTTCTTAGGTTTACCAATTTTTCTTCTTTCAATTAAATACCAAATTGCAGGAGCAAGCATAATTGATGAGAATGTTCCAACAATAAGACCAAATAATAAAGCTAAATTAAAGTTAAGTATTTCATAAGAACCTAAGAATATTAATGATAATACCGGCATCATGGTTGTAATAGTTGTAATAATACAACGCATAATAGTTTGATTTAAACTAGTATTTATTACATTAATTAAATCTTCTTTCTTCTTAATAGTATTATTATACATCTTCTTCTTGTTTTCTCTTACTCTATCAAATACAACTATTGTATTATTAATAGAATATCCAATAATAGCTAGAATTGCCGCAATAAATATACTACTAACTTCTAAGTTTAAGAAAGCAAATAATATAACTACTAAAGCACTATCATGGATTAATGCACTAATACTAGATATTGCATAACTAAACTTAAATCTAATAGATACATAAACAATAATTCCTATAATAGCAATTATTAAAGCTTTAATTGCATTCATAGTTAAATCCTTTTTAACTACATTTGATACCGCACCAACACTAGTAGTTGCTTTATACTTCTCATTAAAGAAGGTCTCAGTTGATTCAGTCTCATCATTAGTTAATACATTACTTACAGTAACATATACTGTATTATCATTTATTTGTTCAATATTATTAATATCATATTTTAACCCTTTAATATCTTTATTAATATCACTTTTATTAATCTTAGAATCACTAGTTACAGTAATAGATGAACCACCTTTAAAATCAATTCCTAGGTTAAGTCCTTTACTATAGATAAATACTCCACCAGCAACAATTATTAAACATACAAATCCAATTATAAATTTATGATACTTAATAAAGTCAAATCCTTTTTTATTAGCTTTTTTATCTTTATATCCAATAAATAAATATCTATGACGATTAAACATGTCAGTTCTTACAAATAATCCCACTAAATATCTTACTAAGAATACCATTACAATAAATGTAACAACTATACTTATAATTAACATAGTAGCAAACCCTTTAACACTACTCTCACCAAAGATAAATAGAATAATTGCAGCTAAGAGTGTAGTTAGGTTAGCATCTACTATTGACATAATTGACTGCTTAGTTCCTAGTTTAAACGCAGTTGTAAGTCCTGCTCCATTTTTTAGTTCCTCTTTAATTCTTGAAAAACTAATTACCGATGAATCTACTGCCATACCAATACCAATAACAAGTGCGGCAATACCTTGAAGTGTTAATTTACCACCTACTAAATTAAATATTAATATAGTTAGACTTGTATAACCTAATATACCAACACTAGCAATAAATCCTGATAATTTATAAAGTAAAATCATTAATACTACTATTAAAGCTATACCTACAATACTTGCAATAAATGTTTTATTAAGTGAATCTTCACCAAACGATGCCGTAACACTACGTGATGATATTTCTTCTAACTTAGTTGGCATAGAACCACTATTAATTAGATCAACTAAACTTTGCGCTTCATCCTTAGAGAAATTTCCTTGAATAACTACATCAGACGCAAATCCTTGTGAAACTGTTGCAGCAGATAAACAGTGTGAATGAGTTAAATCGCCACATGCTTCACGAGTCTTTGTACCATTATTATCATGATAATAAGAATCTACTCCATCTTCATAATCTAACCATATTGTAATATAGTTATCTTCTTTTTCACTTACAGATTTAGTAACTTTATAGAATGTATCTTTATCTTTAATCTTTAAAGAGATCTCATAATTACCTGTTGTATTATTCATAGTAACTGCAGCCTTACCACTTTCAAGTACATCACTAGTCATAAGTAACTCATCATTAGTATCTCTAAAAGTTAAAGAACCCACTTTACTAATATTATTACGTGCCTCATCAGCATTAGTAACACCGGCTAACTGTACACGAATATTATTACCCTCAACTGATATTTCTGGTTCACTTACACCTAAAGAGTTAACTCTTTTTTCAATAATCTTATAAGTACTATTAACCATATCAGTAGTAACCTTTTTACCATCTAGACTATCTACTTTATATAGAACTTCAAATCCTCCAGCAAGATCAAGACCAAAACTAATTCCCTTTAGAAGTGGAAATAAACTTAATACTGCAACTCCTAGTATTAAAATTGTAATTAATATACTATTTAATAAACTTGTTTTCTTATTCATTTTTTTATCATTCATTATAATCCCTCACCCTCAAACTTAGGTTCTACCCTAACTCTTTTAAAATTATCTTCAACATAATTTTTAAGCAACATAGAATCTACACTAAATATATCATCAACCATTTCAAATAATAATAAATTATTTGATTTATTCCATTTATATCCAGTTAAATAATTCCAAATATCTTCTTTCTTTATATAATTATATCCACTTCTTTTTAGTTCTATCTCTCTTGCTTGCAAGGCCGGAGTAAGTCTTTTATATAACTCTTTTACACTCTTAAATTCCATATTTACATTATCTCCTTTAAAGCCGATATTAATATTATATATTAAATTTAGTATTTTTCAAATATATTTAGAACAAAAAGTGACTTTTTTTATAAAGTCACACTAAATCATTATGATATATGTCTAAATCCAAGTAAAACCATGATGAAAATAGTTTATTTCCATTTAGCTTCTTATTAAGTAATATATCCATAAACTGATCTTTACTTAATTCAATGTCATATTTAGTATCATTTTCTACTACTACTTTATCCTCAACACTAATTCGAATTATTTCAGCACCTACTTTAATAGATATACTGCCATTTATTAGTTCTTTATGTTTTAACTTATGATTCAAGCATACACTAATAACTTTCTTTATATTATTAATACTATATAACTCTCTATTATACATCTTAGATAATTCAAAATCATTTACTAAATCAAAAATATCATAATCATTATTTAAAACACTTAGGCTTATATAATCTCTATTTTTAAATACGCCAAAGCTTTCAACTACATCTATTAAATTACTACATTTAATCTCACTAATATAATCTTGTTTAGTATTATATATTAAATATCCAATATATTTATCATCTTTAAATATATAATAACTATCAGACTTCCATTGCATTAAAATATCTTTAAAATTGTACTCTGTTCTATTAGCATGAATACCATTATTATACATATTTAGACTTTCCGTTATATAGTCATCATTAATACTCTTAAAAGTAATTGAATCATGACTTTTAGATTTAACCTTAAATAAATTAAGTATATTCGGATAATAACCAAAACTTTCATATCTTTTGATATCACCTGACAATACACTTAGATCATAATTCTTCTCTTCATCTTTAATTGCTCCTAACAATAACTTTAAATATCCTTTTTTTCTATATTCTTCCCTAACACAAATACTACCAACTTCAAGAATATCTAATGTATCATCATCTACATATAATGTATTACTAATAGCAAGTGCGCAAGCAATTATTTCATTATTCTTTCTGATAACAAAATGATTTTTAATATCACTTTTATTATCATATATTTTAGCCATATATTTTTCAAAATAATGATTATAATTGTAGCACTCATTTATAAATTCAGTTAATTCTTTAGTAGTTGCTTCTTTATTTATATTAACATCAAGAAACTCTATTATTTCACTTACGCTACCAACAGTTCTTACTGCAACTTTAACTAAATCATCAACCGAACCATCTATTGCAAAACCAGAGTAATATTTAACCATCTCAATATCAGTATAGCCATCTCCTACAGTATAAATATTAGATCTATCAATACCTTCAAGATATCCAATATATTCTATTGCCTTACATTTATTAGCATCCACAGACACTATTTCAAATTGGTTCTTATGAAAAAGCACATATGCCTTAATATCTTTAAAATTATTATTAAGATATTCTACTGCTTTTTTAGCAACCAAATTATCAGATAAAGAAATATTTATCTTAGATATATTACCATGATTAATATTAACTCTACTCATTGTATCGCTTGTTGCGAAATACTCTATATTATCAAAATCAAATATGCTTTTTAGTTTATTAATAGTAATATCATTAATATAAACACTTTTAATTACCTTATTATCTTTCATTACCGTTGCGCCATGATTTACAACTAAATAATCAACTGGAACATAGTTTTTTGTTATATTAATATAATCTTGATAAGATCTACCAGTAACTATTACAAACTTATTATTATTTCTAAAACTTTTTAAAGCTTCGACATTTTTCTTAAAATCATAATTATTAATGTAAAATGTTCTATCAAAATCACTAGCTAGTAAAAACATAAGTATCAACTCTCAATCCTATTTAAGTATAGCAAAATATCTAAAAAAAAGAAAGTAGTTTTTACTACTTAATAGTGATTAAAACTACTTAAATCTAACTCATTATAACTTGTTTTATACCGAGTAATACCATCACCTTTATTAGGATATTTAGATGAATAAATATTATCTATAACAAATATGATAACAAGTACTACAGAAACAAGAATAATAATATTAGAATCAATTTTCTTTATAATATTATCAATAGCAGGCGCAATTGCGTATACTGCAGCCATTCCACCTATTCCAAATACTAGTAATCCTTCCGCACATATTCTACCATTTAAATTTAAGAAGTATCCAGAGTAATCCCACCACTTATCACCATTATGTGCAAGTTCTAAAAAATAGGCTGTAAAGTATTCTATTATTCCACAAACAATTATAATGCTAATAAATTCAATCAATGGTTTATCTCTAAACTTATTTAGAAGAATTAAAACTAATACTCCACCTGTTCCATATATAGGAAGCCATGGCCCATGCATCACACCACGATTAACAAACTCTCCATCATTTATTAAATGTAAGAATACTTCCCAAGCCCAACCAACAAAAGCAAAGATAAAGAATATTAATATAAGTGATGGTATACTATAATGTCTTAAATAGTTAACCACTTCAAATCTATGTCTTTTTTCTTTTTCTTTTATTATATAAAGTTTTGCAGGATATGACTTACCAGATGCTTCAGATTCAATATGCTTGATTAATAATTCATTAATTCTATTTTTCTCATATTCTTCTTCTTTTTTTCTGCTAGATAAACTAATGCCAAATATATCTTCTATTTTTTCTTTTATAGTTTTAGGTTTATATTTTTTATATGTAATATTATTTAGTGATTTATAGTATGTATCTTTTAGTAATTGAAAGTCAGCTTTTTCATATAAATATGTATCACATAACATATCTACATTAGTAATTTTTTTATCTTTAGCTATTTTTCTAATAGAAACATAGTATTCTGAAAATACCGCAACTTTATACGCATCAGTAAATAATAAATTAGAAATACCTAGAGTAATTAAACCAAGAATATGCCAGCCAATAAATGATAGTTCAATTATAAAACACTCTAATTTATGACCGTACATCATATCTCTAGATAACTTTATTGCAGTCTTACCATCTATATCAGGATTTTCTGCAATTATGTAAGGAACTAAAAAATATGAATATCTCTTAATAATTCCTCCAATAATTGTTAATCCCCACAAAAATTCATAAAGCACCACTCTAGCCATAGATCTAGTCGCTTTAAACCATTTTTTTACTCTAACTAAGAATAATAAATCTTTAATAGCTATTTTTTCATACACTCGACCTTCCAAAAACATTCTTCGAATTAAGACTTTATAAATATTAACAATGAAAAACCAATAAACACCAAAAATAATTAAACCAATTATTATAGATATTATAATTGATGTTTGTGAAGAACCTGCAATTGATTTAACTGCATAAACTAAAGTTAAATATAAACTACCGCTATCAACAGTATTCGCAACAGCTGCAAATACACCTCTTTTATTATCTAATATTTTATTAGTTATCTTTTTTCCTTCTTTTTTAACACGATCAATCTTTTTTAAAGCTTCAATACCAGTATTTTTATCTACTGTATCTACTACTTTATTACTAACATCATCTTTTACTTTATTTACAACCTGATTATGTTTAGGTATTAATTCTTTTTCTATTTTAGCAAATGATATTGAATTAGAAAACTCACTACCTAAAAAAGCAGCAATTAAACATAATAATATAAATATAATATAATGATTTTTTAATGATTTTAATCCTTTATTCTTTAATTCTTTCCTGCTCATAAAACACACTCCTAAATACTATTCTAGAGGAACTTCTATTGTACTTATAACCTTTGTCTTACTAATAACCTCAAACATAAACCTTTTATGAAGTATAAAATTTCGAATTAACATCAATGATGATATTATCATAACAACAGTAATATATCCAATTATTATAAGTGAACTGTAATAATGATTAGCTATCTTATTAATAAATTTAAACAATAAATATAAATAATAGAATAAAGGTATATATAAATAACTAAATACTATATTTCTAATTAATATTTGATATCTTTTAGTACGTGTACTATCTAGCTTTGCAACAACAATATTAGTTATCTTATAACCAACAGTTTTGCCATTAGTAATAAAAGGTATAATATTATAAAAAATAAAAATTGATATAAATATATAAAGTAAATAATAATTAGATAAGTTTAACACTCTATCAAGTACAATTTCAAAACCAACAAATAAAATTATAAAAACTATATCTATTAAGAAAGTAATAATCCTTTTAGTTGAGCTTACTTTAGTACCCTTCTTATAAGATTTTAAATCAAGCTCTTCTTTCGTTGGCAACATAAATGTTATAAGTGGAGTAATTAGATAACCAAACATTCCTCCTAGTGTATTAACTATTAAATCATCAACATCAAACAATCTATATGCATTAGGATATATAAAGTATAAACCTGTAAGTTGAGTTATTTCAAAGAATAAACTAAGTAAAAATGTAAACAAGAACGTAACTTTAAACTTACATTTAAAATAGTATCTTAAGAATATACCAAATGGTACTGTTAGTAAAAAATTATATATTGTTTGATAAACATAAGGATTTCTAAATATATTAACATAAGTAGATATATCTTTATAATTAAAGTGTACTGTTCTAATTATATTAGATATTAAATCAAACGGTACTAACTGTACTTTAGTTGTCAATTTTGCCACATAAGATATAGGTGGCAGTGGCATAATTATTAAGAAATATGCTGATAAAAGATAAAGTGTAAATAAATATACAAGAAGCGTTCTTACAAAAAGTATAGAACCAAACTTATTATAATTATAGATTATATAAGGTAAAGTAATAAAAAAAGCGAGAATTGGGAAGGCAAATAGAGCAGTTAAAATTACATTGATGTATCCCATAGTAAACACCTCCAATCTCACTTAATCTTAAAAACTATAATACTTTTCCCCGTTATTTAGAGAATAACCTTTATAATATGCAAGCTCACTTACTGTAACTAATTCATATCCTTCACTTAAAAGTTCTGGAACAATCACTTCAACAGCATCGGCAGTTGATTCATAAATTGAATGCATTAATATTATTTTACCATCTAAATTACCTATTTTTCTAATTTCATTCAATATTGCATCTTTATTTCTTGATTTCCAATCAAGTGTATCTACATTCCAATTTATAAGTGGATATGGAACATTAGCTTTAACTATATCATTTGCATTTCCGTAAGGTGGTCTAAATAGCGCAACATCATGTCCTAAAACACTTACAAATGCATCTCTACTACTATTTACTTGAGCTTGTACACCTTCAGCTGATAAATTATTTAAATTAGGATGGTCATAAGAGTGTGAACCTACCTCACATCCAATTGCTTCTTCTCTTTTTACAACATCAGGATAAGATTTTGCAAGTTTACCTAAATCAAAGAAAGTCGCAACAGCATGATTTTTTTCTAACGCATCTAATATTCTACCAGTTGAAGAAGGATTTGGTCCATCATCAAAAGTAAGAGCAACCATTCCACCATGAACATTTACATTTCTATTTTTATCAATATTTGCACCATTTTTACGTGGCTTAACCAGTGATAAGTAACTTGACTTTACAAAACCTTTCTTATTTTCGTGAACAACTTCACTCCAACCATCATCATTAGTACCAATTCTCGTAATAGATTCCCCAAAAGCAAGTTTAACCAATTCTTCTGCATCTTCATTAGTACTCTTTTTAATACTAATATCTTCAGAAGCATACACAGTTTCATTAACATCAGTATAACCTGGATCAGCAACTATATCATCACTTAAGTATTTATTTAAAATATAACCAGTTTTATCTTTATATTTTACTGTTGAATAATTATCACTACTTTTAATAATACTTACCTGATTACCCTTATCAATAGTACCTAATACTTCACTATTCTTACTATCACTTATATATATATTAGATAATCTTTTTATATACATATCTTTTTTATTATCTTTATATTCTTCTTTACTAGATTTAATTTCTTTTATACTTTCATAAGTAACACTAGTATCAATATTTAAATAATAAGCAATATCATCATAAGGTATTGTAATCTTTATAACATCGTCACTTTTAACAATAGTATTTGCATCAAAATATACAACTATACTATCTTTAGTAACAATATATTTATAATCTGAATCTTTCTTTATATACTTTTTATAATTCTTATTTAATTTACCTTTTAATTCTTCATTACTATTTAAATAATTATCAATATAATCTTTAAACTTAGCTTTATAATCTCCTACAAATATATAAGTATCATTTAATTTATTCTCTTCTCTTGGATCTAAATTAACTGTATATACTTTTTTATATTCAACATTCTTATTATTCAACTTAGTTTCTATAAAGGCAACTCCCACTACTCCATCTACACCATTATATACATCATAATCAGTAATAGAATAATTCTTCTTGCTTTTAAATAGTTCAGATATAATACCACCAAG
>CAMVPJ010000023.1 GCA_947169395.1 uncultured Caryophanales bacterium | reverse complement strand
ATTATAAATAATATAAAATAACAAATATTAGTAATATTATAAATAATTATATTATTAATATTATTTTTCTTATGTTCAATACTAAAATATATACATGGAATTATAAATATAAAATTAAAGAATAAACTACTATTAGTATAAATAAAATTAATATTAGAAGACTTATATATAAACATATTTCTTAATATAACTAACAAACTATTAATATCTTCTATTTTAAATATAGTCCAACTAATAGTAATTAAAAATAGCACTATTAAGTGTCTAATAATATTAGGAGTCTTTTCTAATATATCTTTAAATATATATTTTTCAAGTAATAATATTATTCCAAAATAAATACCCCATATTATATAATTCCAACATGCACCATGCCATAATCCAGTAAGTAACCATACTATTAATATATTTCTAATATTTTTTAATTTACTACATCTAGATCCACCTAAAGGTATATAGATATAATCTTTAAACCAAGAACTCAAACTAATATGCCACCTTCTCCAAAACTCAGTTATAGACTTAGATATGTAAGGATAATTAAAATTTTCTAAGAAATCAAAACCAAATATTTTGCCAAGACCAATAGCCATATCTGAATATCCAGAAAAATCAAAAAATATTTGAAACATAAAAGTAATAGATCCAATCCATAATATTAATGTACCATAATTATTATAATTAGAATAAATAGTATCACATATTAAAGCCATACTATTAGCAAGTATTACTTTTTTACTTAAACCAATAATAAATCTCTTAATACCATTCACAACCTTTTCAAGTGTATGTTCTCTATAATTAATTTGGCGTTCAACCTGTTCATATCTTACTATTGGTCCAGCAATTAATTGAGGAAATAAACTAATATAAAGAGCTAAGTTAAGTAAATTTCTTTGTACTTTAAACTTCCCTCTATATAAATCAATTAAATATGATAAAGCTTGAAAAGTATAAAAAGATATTCCAATAGGAAGTGGTAGATTTAAACTTTTAATATTTAAATCAAATAAATAATTAATATTATCTATTATAAAATTACTATATTTAAAAAATAATAAATTAAATACTAATAATACTACTCCTAATATAAAATATACTTTTTTATGCTTTCCATTAGAAATTAATAATCCAAATATATATGTAATTAATATACTAAATATCATTAACAAAATATATATTGGTTCTCCCCAAGCATAAAATAATAAACTAAATAATAATAAAATAATATTTTTATATCTTATATCTTTAATAACAAAATAGAATAATAGACATAATGGCAAAAATATAAGTAAAAATGTAAGTGAAGAAAATAACATTTAATCACCCCACTCTATATCATCATTAAATAATATTTTACTAGATATTATTAATACATCATCTATATTATTATCATTTATATAATTTATCATATTAAATCCATTTGTATGTCTTCCATCAATTACATATGTTGTTTTATAATGAGACGCAAGTAATTTATTAACTCCATTACTAAATGAATTACTATATATTAACAAACTTTTATTACTTAATGCCTCATCATTTTCTATTATTATTTCAGCATAATCCGCTCCATAAATAGTAGCATAACTAATATAATCTAATTCTTTTAGTTCTTCTATAGTTGCTCCATAAGATGATTCTTCTCCATTAATAGTAATCTTATAATTAGGTAGATTAAATTCATCTACACACATCTTTTCTACTAATTTATTTTCTAATGCTAAAGATTTAGATTTAGAACCATATACTTTATTTTTAGTAAAGCAAATTGTATTTGTTCTTTCTATTATATTATTTAAATTAAGTAATTTATATAAATCATTATATTCTTGATAAACTCCTTCATTTGTAAAATGATGATCTAATTTTAAGAAATATTTACTATAATCATCAAAACTATTTATTTTTAATGAACTAAAATGATTTGAAGGAATAGATATTCTATCTCTAATATATGTATCACAATCAGTTTTTTTATATTTATCTAATCTTATATTTTGATCACTATTAACATAATATAAATAAAAATTACTTTTAACATTGGAACTTATATAATTAATTTTATTTATATAATTATCATAAGTATTAAGTTCTTCTTCACCTATAGGATTATATACTAAATAACCTTTATATAGATTGAGACCATTACCCATATCTGCATAAGTATTTTTATCTAAATTACATGCATCTATATAACTACAATTAATATTATTTTTGATTGTTGGATATAAAACTTGAAAATAATTGTATAAAGGTAATTGATCTGATGTTGCATCTTCTATATTAGATTGTAATTCTCCTTTTAAGAAATCTTTTAAAGTAAATTTATTATATTTATATGAACTTCTATTTTGAATAGTATTTGTATCATTAGAACTTCTTATTAAGAATATTCCAATTACAATAAAAAATAATATAAATAAACTTATAAAAAATATATTACTCTTTTTATACATATAATCACCACTAATAGTATAGCATAAAAAAATAACTAGTTTTCTAGTTATTTTCTAATCTATAGCTATCTAAAATATCATTATATTTTTCTACATCTTTTGCTCCTTCAATAGCAACATAATGTAGATTAGAATCTCCTGGAATATCAAACCAATAAGTATATAAATAAATATTTTCTTTAATATAATACATTCCTACTTTATAAGCAGTATATTTTTCTTTACCTATTGTAGTTGTAGTCATTGTAATATTAGATAAATTAGTATCAGCTTTACTCTTATTATAGAATGTTTCAGCAACTGCTTTAGCACTAGCAGTAGGATTTTCTACATAATCTATTGTAACTATATAAGTTGATGCATATGAAAATTGAATAGAATGATTAGTATTTACATCATAAAAAGTAGTCCAAGTAGATGGAACATCTACATATCCATATTTATCTTTTCCTACCATTTTATATCCTGATTTAACTACATTTTTATCTTCATTTTCATTATTATTAGTAGGTAAAGGTTCTCCACGATTTACTAATTCTTTTCTACAAGTACCAGAAGTATTTTTTTCAAACCAATTATTAAATTCTTCTAAATACTTTTCAATACCAATTTGTTCAGCAATTTTCTTTTGTCCATCTAAATCATATGTAATTCCACCACTAGTAGTATAACCAATTATATTATCATTATCATATATTAATGTAATATTACCTTTATTAGATTCACATACAAATTTATTATTATTGTCACCAGCGTTTTTAATTATTAAAAATACTACTGCTATTATACCAACTACAAATAAAAAGAATACTACAAATATAATAATTAATATTGGAACTATACTCTTCTTTTTAGGAGTTGGATTATTAGTAACAATTCCATCTCCATTAGATGGTTTAACTTCAACTACACTTGTAGATGGAACAACATTATTTTCTACAACTGGTGTATTAATAGGAGAATTATTAATAACTGGAGCAGTTGCTTCTACTGTAGTATTAACCACTCCTACTGGATTACCACATCCTTGACAAAACTTAGCACCTGGATTTATCTCTTTACCACACTTATTACAAAACATTTAAAACACCTCTCTATTGAAACAATTATAGCATATAAATATAAATATCAATATATTAAATTAATAATTAAATTAATTAATATATCTTTCTCTTTAGGATTAGATTCTGCAATTAATATAGTTAAAGCAACCAAAGTATTATTATCAATATTTAAAATATTATAAAAGAATAAAATATATATAAATAAAGTTGCAGCTATTCTTTTATTACCATCTATAAATACATGATTCTTAATAATCATATAAAAGAAATTAGCACACTTTTCTTCAACGCTCTTATATACATCTTCTCCTCCATAAGTTTGATAAATATTATTAATAATTGACTCTAATCCCTTATTTCTTTCTAAAGCAAATATATTACTATCAAAATTAGATTTTAATGAATCAATAATATACATACATTGTTCATATGTAATTTTATCATCTGAAACATGTACATTTTTAACATTTAAACTATGATGATCATAATTATCTAATAAACCTAAAGAATTAGAATATCTATTAATTACTTTAATAATATCTCCTATCTCTTTAGATTCTACTCTAGAAGCAATATCTATTAATTTAACAGTCTTTTCTAAATATTTAAGTCTTTCTTCATTAATAGAATATCCTTTTATTAAATAATCCTTTAATATCTTATTAGCCCATTTTCTAAATAGAACCCCTCTATTAGACTTAACTCTATATCCAACACTAATAATCATATCAAGATTATAATAATTCATTTCATGAGTCTGAGTTTTTCCATCTATCGCACCATGCTTAGTGGTAGACGCAAATTTTGCAACAACCACTTCATCATTTAATTCCTCACTTAGAGCATTATTAATATGTTTTCTAATAGTTTTTACATCTCTATCAAATAATACGGCCATTTGATTAGCATTTAACCAAACAGTCTCCTCCTTCATATTAACTTCTAATTTAACCCCTTGATCTTCAAATAAAATAATTTCATTTTTCATTTTATTTCTCCTCTCTTAATAATTTATTTTTTTCTATTTCTTTTAAACTCTTTCTTGGAGTAGGAAACTCCTCAGGTAAAGTTCCTCCTTTACTCTTTATGAATTCTCTAATATCTTTCCCCATATTGTAATGAACAATATTAGCATTATTTTCTCCAGTAATATTATCTTTTATTAGTTTTTGATTAGTTTGAGATATTCTAAATAAATTAATAATTAATTCATCACTACACATATTATCTAAAATATCTTCTCTATATCTTAATTCCTTTCTTCTAGCAATATCATCTGCGGTTTCTCCACCATATAATCCTCTATATCCAGAATTGTGAAACTTATCAAAATTTTTAACTCCTGCTCTTTTAGCAGTTTGATTTAATCTATAATTACCTTTTCTAGTTAAATTCCTTTGATACAATCTCTTATCATCTTCACTAAGTAAAGAATATTCCATCTCACTTAACTCTTGTTTCCTTGTTTGAATAGCAAAATATGTTTGAGCTAAAGCAATTACCTTTTTTCTACTATCTCCATTTTGAGCAATTAAATAACATGCATATCTTGATAATTTATAATCAATAACTTTCCTATATGAGTCTCCAGTTCTAACCTTTTTGTTGGTCTCAACAAAATGGTCAGTAATATTTAATCTACTTAATAAACAAGCATTTATTGCTTTATTAATGACTACTTCAAAATTTCTCCATTCCCTATATTCAAGTAATTTTTGTAATTCACGCGCAAGCCAATACTCTTCACCAGTTTCATCTATATGCTTTATGTTTTCAAACATTTCATTATTATTTTTTTTAATTTCGTTTTTCAAATAAATATCTCCTTTCTTTTATTATTAATTAACTTGCTAATTATAATCATCAACTCCTAAAAAAAAAGGGATATACCTCCCCTCATAGGAAGTATATCCCGCAGCGTGCAAATTTACTCCTTGCCCTAAGTAAATAAACCTTAGCATCCCAAATTGTCATATTAACACATGGCAAGTAAATTAATAATATAATTATTATAGTACATATGTTTTATATAATCAATACTATTTTTAACTATTTTTTATTATTACTTTTCTTCAATACTTTATTAACATCTTCCCTAGTAAGTTCAAAATATTCTAAGAAAAACATTTCATAATCATCACTAAGTTCTATATTAAATGTACTAACATAATTAAGTAATTTATAATATATCTTTATTAGTTTATTAGTATCACTAAACATTAAATTAAGTAATTGATCAAATAAATGACTAAGATAATCTTCATCTCTAATATTACTTTTAATAGTATTATTAACTACTCTATTTAATCTTTTTAATTCACTATTACATAATTCATTTAACTCTTTTCCTAAAATAATAATATGATCAATATTATCCACCTAATTAATTAGTTTATTATTATTTTGATAATAAAAAGAATCATACTTAATATATTTATCATTAGCAAGTCTATAAGCTAAAAAGCATCTTACTTCATTATTATTATCATAATTTTTAGACTTCACTATTTTATTATATTCTTTATCACTTACCATCCAACTAAACGCAGTATTATCTGCTCTAACTTCATAATCTTCATTTGATATATCATTTTCTAAACTAATAATACTACCACTCTTAGCTCTATTAAAGTCACTTTTACAATGAGCCAATTCATGAAGTATTGCAAAATATATATCAGCATATCTATTATATTTAGGAGTAATATATATTGCTGGTTTATTATTTAATACTCTAAATGCACCTCTAATTTTAGAACCTTTTATATCCTCTTCAATTGCAAGAAAAATACCATTCTTATTAAATTCTTTAATTAATCTATCTTTATCAAATCTGTAATTTCTAGCTTCTTCTTTAATAAAAGAAACTATTTTTTCAATATTATCTTTATTATATATTTCAAGTTTTTGATCTTTCACTGTTCTATAACAATGTTCTAACCATAAAGCAAGTAATTCTGGTTTATCATTTTTACTTTTATAAAATATAGAATTATTTTCTTTATATATTTGTTCTGGATTAGTAATTCTCAAATACTTTAATATACTTCTAGCAATACTATAGTCATTTAAATCATTTTTAAACTTAATATTATACAATTTACCTAAATCTTTATAATGATAATTATTTATAAATTTACGAATAGTAATATTATTACTATTTAAATACTTATTAATATTATTATCTATTTTAAAATTCTCTTCTACATTAGAAATATAGTTAACAGGAATATCAGATACAAAAGAAATATTACATATGAGATTAAAAGATAAAGATACTTTCCCACTTATAATATCAATTAAATTTTTAGGAGTAGTACCTATTCTTTCAGAATATTCTTGAATACTTATATTTTGAAAATCTAATAATTCACCCAACTCTTCTCCAAATTTATTTAATCTTTCACTCATAATAAATCACCCTCTTTGGATTAAAATCTAAATAATGATCAAAACTAATATCAATAAGAAATATTTCAACAACATTTTCTTCTTTAGGCTTAACAATTAATCTAATCTTACCTCCAGTCTTTTTAGGATTAAAAGAATAAAAATCATTTTTATCATGTTTAAGTCTTTCAAATCCATACATAGATACCTGAGGCAAATTACATAGTTGCTTAAAGTCATCAACGTTTTCAATAATATCTAAAATCTTAAATAAATTGTCATATTCCAAATGATGTCTCTTTAATTTTTTTAAAGAAGAATCAAAACTTTTAGTATGTATAATCTCCATTATCTTCTCCTTGAGACTATATTAACATATAAGTTAATACAAGTAAATAGATTTAATAAAAAAAGACAAACTTTGTTTGTCTTATTTTACTTTATAAATAAACATTGTATCACTACTATTATTAGTAGAATATCCATTATATTCTTTAGACATATTAACTAAAGATTTAACTCTATATTTATAATTATTAATCTTATTAGTAACACTAGTTAATTTAGAAATACCCTCATTATTTAATTTAACTATTCCATCTCTTAGTAATACACTACCTTCATTTAATGCCTTAACACCATTACTTAATTCACCTAAACCAGTAGATAAACTATTACTTCCTTCATCTAAAGTATTTATTCCACCTACCAAGTTATTAATATTATTATTAAATACTTCTATTGCATAACTAGCATTATCCATAGAATTAATACCTAAAATACTTTTTAAAATCATCTCTATAGTTTGATTAGAACCAGTTAACATAGCAGCACTTGTAGGTAAATTATTTAATTGTTCTTGAGCAGTATTAATACCAGTCTTATATTCTTCTATTCCATAATTAATAGAATCTATATTAGAACTTAATTGATTATAAATAGCTAATTTATCTTCAGGTAATTCTACTCCAGCATTAACTAAATTATTAAGTGTTTCATATAATGCTTTTTTCTCTAGTAAATCATTTAATCCATTATTAGCACTCTTAATACCCTCTTCTATTTCAGTTTTCATACTACCATCATTAATCTTATTAAGAAGATAAGTATTTTCTTGATACTTAGAATATAAAGTATTAACTAAAGTACTCATATTAGAAATAGAACCAATATTATTATTAATCTCATCAAGACCATTACTAATCTTTTTAGATCCTTCTACTGCTTCATTTAATTTATCACTTAATAATAAACTACCATCTACTAATTTATTAGATCCATCTACTAATTGATTAACTCCATTACTTAATTCATTCATAGAATTAGATAAATTATCTAATCTATTAAATATACTTAAATCAGTATCACTTAATACTTTAGGAGTTGCTACTAAATAAATATCTATATCTTTATATTTATCAGTATCAAAACTAATAGTAATATTATTCATATCTTTTAATTCAGATATATCTAAATCATTATATAATCCAGGAGTTGCTATACCTACTGCTACATTTCTAGTACCAGTATTAACTACTTTACCATTATTAATATTAATATTAGAATTATTACTATTTAACATTAATACACTAGTAACAACAAATGGATTATTCATATTATATTTATCATTATATGAATTATTATTTAATAATAATTCTATTCTAACATTACCACTCTTATTAATTAAATCCTTATGACTTATTTCTTCTCCATTTAAATAATACTTAATATTAACACTAATAGGTAATTCCTTATTAGTAGTACCTTGATAAGTAATATCTTTACCATTAGTTTTAAAAGTTAATTTATTATCTTTTAAATTTAATTTCTCTTTACCAGAAATATTAATTATATTATTAAGTATTGTATAATCTTCTATTTCTTCTTTAGAAGTATATTTTAAATGATTATTAACTATATTTTCTATTACTTCTCCATTACTATTTAATGTAGTAAATACTACTTCTTCTTTTTCATAAGCAAATGTATTTATTGGTAATAAAATACTTATTACTAATAATATTATTTTATATATATTTTTCATTTTAAACCTCCCCTAGTAGTCTTTAATATTAATTTATCAAATACCATTATAAGTGTTGGTAAAATTAATAAAACTACTAACATTGAAATAATTGAACCTCTAGCAAGTAAATTACAAATAGAACCAATCATATCTATTTTAGTATATAAACCTACTCCTATAGTTGCAGCAAAGAAACATAATGCTGATGTAATAATAGATGGTGTAACTATTTTTAATGTCTCTTTCATAGCATTATAACTATCTTTATCTTTTCTTTGTTCTAGATATCTATTAGACATAAGTATTGCATAATCTATTGTTGCTCCTAACTGTATTGTTCCAACTACTATAGATGATATAAATGGTAAACTTGTACCAGTAAAATAAGCAAATGCCATATTCATAAATATTGCAAATTCAATAGCTATTATTAAGATTATAGGTAAACCAAGTGATTTAAGTACAAATAACATAATAATAAATATAACTATTGTAGAAGAATAATTAACCGCTTTAAAATCATGATCTGCTATTCTAACCAAGTCTTTCATTAAAGCACCTTCTCCAGCAACAATAGAATCTTTATCATATTTTTTAACTATATTATTAACCTCATCTATTTGATTATTTAATTTATCAGATGCTATTTCATAAGTAGAATTTAATAATATTAAATTATATTTATCATTATTTAATAATTTATTAAAATCATCAGGTAATATACTAATTAAACCATTATCAGTAATTTCTCCTAAATTCATTACTAAGTCTACTCCATCTACTTCTCTTAATTTATTACTTAATTCTTTTAAATCATTCTTCTTTATATCTTTATTAATTAATATTATTTCAGGAGAAACAATATTAAAGTCTTTAGCAAGTTTATTATTCGCAACATTAAAATCTAATGTTTTAGGTAATGATTCATCTAACTTATAATAAACATCATAATTCTTATTACCATAATATGCTGGTATTAATAATATTAAGAATAATACTATTATTAATACTTTATTATTTAAAGCAAAGTTTTGAATAAACTTAAATTCAGGTAATAATCTCTTATGTTTAGTTTTATCAATAATATTATCAAATAATAATATTAAAGCAGGAAATATAGTAAGTACAGTAACTACTCCACATAATACTCCTTTAGCCATAACTATACCAATATCTTTACCAAGTGTTAAAGACATAGTACATAATGCTAAGAAACCAGCTATAGTAGTAAGAGATGATCCAAGTACTGAATTAAAAGTACTAATAATTGCTTTACTCATAGCTTTCTTATGATCTTTATTATTCTTCTTTTCTAATTCATATGTATTATATAAGAATATAGAAAAATCAGTAGTAACACCAAGTTGTAATATAGCAGTAATAGCTTTAGTAATATAACTAATTTGACCTAAGAATATATTAGATCCTAAATTATATATAATTGCTATACCTATATTTAATAATAAGAATATAGGTACTATATAAGAATCAGTTGCTATTAATAAAACTATTAAACATAATATAACTGCTATAACAACATAAGTAACTATTTCTTGATTAGCTAAATCCATAGTATCAACTACCATAGCAGTCATAGAACTAATAGTATCTCCTTCTACTATTTGTCTTAATTCTCTAACAGAATTAATAGTTTCATCTTCTGATGTAGAACCATTAAAAGTAACCATAATAATAGTTTCATTATCTTTATATAATTTATTTTCTATATCCTTTGGTAACATACTTTTAGGTATACCACTATCTAATAAATCATATACACTAATAACTTTATTAACCCCATCTACCTTTTTAAATTCATTTTCTAAATCAATAATATCTTTATTAGTATTATCATCAATAATTACAAAAGCATAACTACCTAAACCAAACTCATCAGTTAATATATTTTCACCTTTAATAGTATCTACACTATCAGGTAAATAAACTAAAATATCATAATTAATTCTAGTATTAATATATCCATATAAAGCAGGTATAAGTAAGAATAAACCAATAATTAATATTAATTTAGAATGATTAACTATATAATTAGATATCTTCTTCATATTATTACCTCCATTGTTGAATTATAGTATTATTAAAAAAATTGTTAAGTACAATAATCTTTTATTTTGTATGTTTTCATATAAAAATTAAAAAAATGTAGTATAAATATCCTACATAATGTAGTATATTTTTACATTTGTAGGTTTTTGTATTATAATGTAATTGGTGGTTATTATGGATAAAAGAATATTAAAAACAAAAAAGAACCTATATGAGGGTCTTTTAAAAGTAATGAAAGAAAAAGAATTTGAAAATATAAAAATAAGTGAAATATGTGAAAAAGCATTAACTACAAGATCAACATTTTATGATCACTTCTCAGATAAATATGAATTATTATATTCACTAATAGAAGATTTAAAATTAGAATTAAATAATTATATAAATGAAAATAATATAGAAGTAAAATCTATAAAAGAATATTACTTAGTACTAATAAATCTATTATTAGAACATATAGAAGAAAATATAGATATATATAGAACTATATTAAAGAAAAATAATAATAGTATAGTAATGGATATGATTAATGATACTATTTATAAAGATATAGAAAAAGAATTAAGTAAATATGAAAATAATAGTAATGTACCAACAGAAATAATAACAAGATTCTATGTATCAGCAGTATCTAATATATGTAGAGATTATATTATTTATCCTAATAAGTATAAGAAAGAACAAATACTAGATTATCTTAATAAACTAATACCAAGTAATATATATAAAGAAAAGAACTAATTAATTAGTTCTTTTTTTTATACTATTTTATAAGTAGTTTTAATTATTCTAGAATCACTACAATATTCCATTATGAAATTATTATCTTTTTTTACTATAATTATTCCAATAGTTTTATCATGATCAATTCTTTTTAATTCCTTATCAATATAGTTCATATATGTTTCAATTTGACCGATATGTTCTTTCTTTAATTCTGTTATTTTAAGTTCTACTACCACATAACAATTATATTTAATATTATATAGTAAAAGATCTATATAATTGTATCTATCTCCTATTTTTATTTTATATTCATTCCCAATAAAAGAAAAACCTTCACCTAGCTCATTCATAAAAGAGGAGATGTCTTCAAGTATTAATCTTTGTAATACTTTTTCAGATATATCACTAATACCAAAACTATTCTTAATAATAATTGGCCTCTTTATATAATCCTCTATTTTAGAAATGATTTTTTCTAAAGAATAATTTCTAGTTTTTTCTGGTAATCTTTCATACTCACCATTCCTAATAATATCCATTAATTGTCTTTTAGTTAAATTTCTATTAATTGATTGATTAATATAATATCTAATTTTATTAATATCCTTGATTGGCAAAAGTTCTCTATAATGACTCCAAGTCAATTGGTGCCCCAATGGGGCACCTTTTTCAATCATATAATAAAATTGTCTATATCTTTTTAAATTAGTAACATTATACTTTTTATCTACCTCTTTTACTAATTTAACAGAATACTTATTAATAATACCTTCACCATAATGTTTACCAGCACTACTTAACATTTTACCAACTTCATAATAAGTATTTAAATCACTTTTATTCTTACTATAATCCTTTGCTCTTTTTATTATTTCATTATTAATAAGTCTTTCTTTTATCTCATTATAATAATCTATAATACTCACCTCAGAAATGAATATTAATATAAAATTAAAACTATTACAAATAACCAATTTATTAATTTATGAATAAAATAAATACAAATAAAATAATTTATATAAACTAAATAGTTAATTATAAAAATAAAAATATATAAAAAAACTCTTTTGCATAAAAGAGTTTTAATTTAATTCTTAATTTCATACTTATGTATTTCTAAATGTCTTTTAATATAATCATATGTAAATATATAATGTTCTCCTTCATCTAAAGAATAAGTATTATATAAAGAATCATAATATTCAAGTACATAAGTATTTTTATTTAATTTTAATTTATATAACCTACTATTAATATATTTAGAATCTAATTTAGGATTAAGAATCCAATTATTAGAATTAGATATTTCTTTATATAATTTATCTCCATCTTTTTTAGTAAAATCCATTATATCAATATCATACATAACAATATTATCTTTATAATTATAAGCACCGCTCATAGCATTACCTCTTAATACATAAGAGGGTAAATTAACTTTAATAATACTTTTATATTGTTTATTTAATGAATCTTCTATATTAGATGGAATAATATAATTATAACCAAATAATATTAATATAATAGTAAATATACCACCTATTATTATATTTAAATTATAATCTATTTCTAAATTAGAATATTTATTATATTTAAAATAAAATCCAAGTATAAAAGATAATAATGGTATAGGTATAAATATTAAATAACACCACGCATTACAATTAACAGTATCTTGTATTAAAGAAAGAATAATACTCGACATAATAGAAAAACCTATAGTACATATAGATAATATAAATAGTAAGAACATAAATACTTTTAAAAACTTAGGATGTTTACATTCCCTCTTTTTAAATTTAATATTATCTCCTAAAACACTTTCTATATTATTAACTTTAGATCTAATAAAATCAATTAATTTCTTATCACAATATTTTTTATTAATACTATAAAATACCCTACTAAAAGTAAAATAAAATCCATCAGTAGTCTCTATCATATTATTAATATCTTTATAATTAACAGTATAATGTTTATCATCAGAATAACTAATTAAATAATTATTATAAAACTCAGTAGTAGAATACTTATTCTTTAAATCCTTTTTATAAGTAATATATATAATCTTATCTAAACTAATTAATAAAGTAACAATACATACTAATATATAAAAAATTAATAAGAATATAAAACTTGATTTAAATAATAAACTTAATATTAATGAACCTATTATAGAAAAAGGTATCATTATTATCATATATATAATAAACATACCTATATATAATCTTTTCTTATCTTTAGGAAAATAATCAAGATTATTAAACATATCATCAATAGATGCTTCATATTCTATTCTATATAAATAATCTTTACTCATATTATCACCTATCATAAGTATATCATTTAATAATAATTTTAAAAATAATAATTAATACTTTACTTTAAATTTTAAAGTGTTATAATTATTTCTGCTTTAGGAGTTGATATTATGAAAAAAATTATAAAGTTATTTAATTGGAATATAGAAGATATTATAAAAGTTGTTGTAGGTTCAATACTATTTTGTTTAGCTATTAATATTTTTATAGTACCTAATCACTTATATACTGGAGGAGTTTTAGGTATTGCACAATTAATAAGAAGTATAACTAAAGAATTATTTAATATTAAAAATAGTTTTGATTATTCAGGTATAATTTATTATTTAATAAATATACCACTACTTGTAATAGCATATAGAAATCTTGGTAAAACTTTCTTTGTAAGAACAGTATTCGCAGTATCATTACAAGCGTTATTATTATCTGTTATACCTACAGTATTATTAATAGAAAACAACGTATTAACAAATGCATTAGTTGGAGGAATCTTAGGAGGTATAGGAGTTGGTTTAACTCTAACTAGTGGTGCATCTACTGGAGGAACAGATATCATAGGACTAGCACTTGCTAAAAAGAATAATAATGTATCAGTTGGAAAGTTAGGATTAATAATAAATGTAATAGTTTATTCTATAGCTGGAATAATGTATGGATTAGAAACAATGATATATTCTATTATTTATGCAGTATGTGATAGTTTAATGATAGATAAAATGCATGAACAAAATATTTGTTCTACTGCATTTATATTCTGTAAAAAGAATCCTAAAAAAGTAAATGATTATATAAAAAATGAATTAAATAGAGATTTCACATATTGGGATGCTAAAGGTGGATTTGATGATTCAAGAACTTATATAATCTATACAGCATTAACTAAATATGAATTAATAAAACTAGAAAGATACCTAAAGAAAATAGATGATCACATGTTTATGATTAAAAGTATAGGTGTAGGAATAAAAGGAGAATTTGAAAAGAAGTTTTAATTACTAAAACTTCTTTTTATGTGTATTTTCTATATTTATTATTATTTAATTGTTTTCTTCTACACAAATTCATATTCTCTAGTAATTATCCTATCATCAGAACAATACTTAATGACGTATTCATTGTTCTCTCTACAAATAATAATGCCAATCGTTTTATCTTGACTAATCTTCTTTATATTTTGATCTATATAATTCATGTATACCTCTATTTGACCTATATGTTCTTTTTTTAATTCTGTTACTTTTAATTCTATTACTACAAAACAATTATATTCATAATTATAAAGTAATAAGTCTATATAGTTGTATGAGTTACCTATTTTTATCTTATATTCACTACCAATAAAACAAAATGCATTACCTAGTTCTTTCATAAATGATTCAATGTCTTCTAATATAAGCTTCTGTAATAATTTTTCTGAAATATTTTCATAATTATTTTTATTTTTGATTAAAATAGGATTCGGTACTAAATCTTTTATTTTACTTTTATCTTTGAATATATATTTGTTTTTTGTAGATTCTGGTAATCTATCATATTCTTTGTTTTTTATTCTGATTTTAAGCATCCTCACAGATAATCTTTGATTTTTACAAATGTATATGTAATATTCTATTTCTTTTTCATTCTTCAAAGGCAAAAGAGTTCTGTAGTGCGACCAAGTTAAATCGTCACACATTGTGTGACTTTTTGAAAAATAATAGAATTGTCTAAAATATTTTAAATTTGTTTCTGTATACCCTTTCCCTAAATCTTCTGTTAATCTTTTTGAATATTCTTTTATGATTCCCTCTCCATAATGTTTACCAGCTTCACTTAACATTTTCCCAACATTATAGTATGTACTTAAATCGCCTTTATTTATAGAATAATTCTTTACTTTTTTATTAATCTCATTGTTTACTAATTCATTTTTTATCTCAACATAATAATTCATATTATTATCACCTCAATAGTATTATTCGCAATTATTTGAATAATATACATAAAAAAACAATAATTATTATATTATTATTTTTATACTTATAACCATAACA
>CAMVPJ010000022.1 GCA_947169395.1 uncultured Caryophanales bacterium | reverse complement strand
CTTAAAGTAGCATATTCTGAGTATTCGCGTCAGTCATAAAGTTGAACACAGCTTTTGTAAAAAAGTGATGATTGCACTAATTTATCATATAATGTTATAAATCTTTTATTAAGAATTATTTTATTCTGATATACATGCTCTAACTCATGCAAAATTAGCTCAAATATAAAAATATTGCTTATATCAATTCTAATCTCGTTAAATTTATCGTTAGTAAACATTTTTTTATATATAAAGCGCTCACTATTCAAATTATCATAAAGCAATTGCAAATTTAATGTTAGTATACAATCTTTTAAATTGTAACTGCTAGGTTGATTAGAATTATTAATATAATTAATCTTCTTAATATAGTCACTTATTTTAATATCTCTAGCAATCTCGTCTATGACTCTATTACAAAAAGATTCATCAATAATCTTTTTAGAACTTGAATATTCATATAAAAGTTGCGCTAATTGTGTATTTATATCCATATAATCACCACAGTAAATATTTTAACATGAAATAATTACATTATCTAGTAATATATGATAAAATATTAGTAGTTTTAAGGAAGTGATTTATGGAACCTTTAGCTATTAAAATGAGACCAAATAGTATTGATGATGTAATAGGACAAAAGCATTTAATTGGGAATAATAAAGTACTAACTAATATGGTAAATAATAACTATTTAACTTCTATGATTTTATATGGTAAACCTGGTATTGGTAAGACTAGTATTGCAAATGCAATAGTAAATACATTGGATAAGAAATATCGTATGCTTAATGCAGTTATTAATAATAAGAAGGATTTTGATATAGTTGTAGAAGAAGCCAAGATGTATGGTGAACTTGTAGTTATTATGGATGAGATTCATAGATTAAATAAGGATAAACAAGATTTATTACTACCCTATTTAGAAAGTGGATTAATTATTCTAATTGGTATGACTACTGCTAATCCTTATCATAGTATTAATCCTGCTATCAGAAGTAGATGTCAAATATTTGAACTTAATCCTCTTAATCAGAATGATATATTAGATGGATTAAATAAAGTAATTGATAAAAATATACTTGAGGATATTAATATTGATTCTGACTCACTAAAATATATAAGTAATATTGCATCAGGAGATTTAAGATATGCATATAATCTACTAGAACTTGCGTATTATTCAAGTAATGATAAAATAATTAATATAGATAAATTAAAAGAACTTGTTAATAAACCTAATTTCTTTCATGATAAAGATTCTGATGGTTATTATGACTGTATTAGTGCATTTCAAAAAAGTATTAGAGGTTCAGATGTAGATGCTGCCTTACACTATCTAGCTCGTCTAATAGAAGCAGGAGACTTAGATATAATATATAGAAGGATGAATGTTATTGCCTACGAAGATATAGGACTAGCTAATCCAATGATGGGAGTTAAAGTAGATGCTGCAATTCACTCATGTGAAAGATTAGGACTGCCTGAGGCTCAAATAATACTTGCTAACGTGGTAATTGAACTTGCTCTATCTCCTAAGTCAAATAGTGCTTATTTGGCTATTGCTGATGCTTTAAACGATATAAATAATGGTAATATCGATGATGTACCAAAACACTTGCAAACCAATAGTCCTAATTATTTATATGCTCATGATTATGAAAATCACGTAGTAGCTCAACAATACTTACCAAATAATCTAAAACATAAAAGATACTATAAACCGCAAAACAATAAAAATGAAGAAACACTTAAAAATATTAATGATAAACTAAAAAAGATAATTAACGGATAATTATCTTTTTATAATGATTCTATAATATCCTTAGATAAACCAGTAACGTCTATGATGGTATCTATATCTATATTTTTAGATTTCATCTTACGAGCCATATCTAAAGTAGTCTTTTCAGCAACTTCTTTTGTTACTCGCTCTGTTACTTCTTTAGTTAAAACTTCCTTCATATCATCCATCATTAGTTTCTCTCTATTGTACTCAAATACTAAATCATCATCTTCACTAAACTTTTTCACAATATCACCAATCTCCTTTAAGACTGTATTATCCTTAGTTATTTTATCAATAACTGATTTACTCTTCGTTCCAATAATTCCTAACCATATATCAGTTTCGGATAATTCGTCCTTACTAGCTATATTGTAACATAATTTAGCATAATATAAAATATTTATGTTAATTATTTCAATTGATTTTGAATAAATAGAACCAGTATTTGTACTTACTAAATAAACAGTATCATAATGTTCTTTTTTATAATCAACTGTATTAAGATTAATTTGGTAGTAATTACTTATCTCTTTATAATCTTCACCTGGTTTTAATTCTTTACCTATCATTCTAAATACAAAAGATAAGTTTCTATCAATTACGGTTTGTCCAAACGAAGTATTAACTTCTATTGAAACATATTCATGATTTAACTTACAAACTAAATCAACTGAATTTTTCTTATTCTTTCTATTTTCACCAACTAATTCAGTATTAAGTAAACTAACTACTTTTACATCCTTGTGCAAAATAGAAGATAGAAAACTATTTAACCTTTCTAAGTGATTAGTATCACCAAAAATAAGTTTGAAGCATTTATCGTAGTATACAGGTATTACCTCATCTTCTTCTAAACGTTCCATATAAATATTGTTGTCTTTACTCATAAAACCTCCGTTACATTTAAGAGTTTAAATAAAATACTAATATATCTAAATGATATTTCCTCCCTTCTAATTAGAAATATAAGTATTTAATTATCCTCCTATATATATTATTAGTTAAAAATCTCAAATTTCCTTCTTTTTCTGCTAAGTTTCTTCAAAAAAGTATAAAATTTGCCAAAAATATAACGAGTTGTTAATAAAATAAAAAGAACTACAATATGTAATCCCTATATTCTAAGTAAGAATAGTTCAAGTGCTAGATTCTTATCAATCTCACCAGATTTAATTTTAATATCTAAATCAGCTAATTCTTCTAAATGCTTTAGTAAGATATCAGATGAATATCTATAACCTTTTTGGATAGCTAGATGTACAGGATATTTCTTCGAATGTAGCAAGGAAGCAATATCATCTTCAGTATATCCTTTAGAAGTTAATAATTTAACTTGATACATTAATCTAAATTGATTAGCAAGCATTACTATTATTTTAATAGGTTCCTCTCCTACTTTTAACATTTCTTTATAAGTAGTAATAGATTCTTTTTTATTCTTATTTATAATATTATCTATAAACTTAAATATATTAATATCTATCTTCTCATGTGTACAATCAATAATATCTTTATCAGTAATTATTTTATCATTTATCTTATATATTTTAATCTTTTCTGCTTCATTAGATAAACTATTAAGATCATTACCTACTCTTTTAATAAATAGATTAATTGTATTGTAATTAATACTATAACCATTAAATAAATTTTTAACATATGTATTAATATTTGTAATCTTACTAAATTCTTCTATTTTACCTTTTTCTTTAATTAACTTATATAACTTTCTTCTAGTATCAACTGTAGCACTTTTTACAACAAATATAAGTATTGTATTAGGATTAAAATTGCTTACATAGTTTTCTAACTCAGTAGTATCAATAGTCTTCTTAGATGAGAATAATAACTCATTTTCTACTATAATTAGTTTTTTATCATCAAATAGTGATATTGTAGATGCATCTTCAATAATACTACTAACTAAATCATCTTCATTATATTTAGATATATTTATATCATCAATATTCTCTTTCTTTATTATTTTATTAATATAATCTGTTATTAATGCATCTAATGTCCCGTATAATAAATAAATCATTTAGTCTCCTTAATATCTTCTAGTTTAACACTTACAAGCTTACTGATACCAGATTCTTGCATTGTAATACCATATAAAACATTAGCATACTCCATAGTTTTTTTCTTGTGAGTAATTACTATAAACTGTGTTTTTTCTTTTAATTTAAGTAAATATTCACCAAATGCAGCAACATTAACTTCATCTAGTGCGGCTTCTACTTCGTCTAAGATACAAAAAGGCATACTTCTTGATTTAAGTATAGCAAACAACAAAGAAATTGCAGTAAATGTTTTCTCTCCACCACTAAGTAGATTAATATTTTTAAGTGTTTTACCTGGAGGAGATGCAATAATATCAATACCTGTTTCAAGTAAATTATCTTTATCAGTTAATTCTAACTTAGCAGTTCCACCTCTAAATAACTCTTTAAATGTTTCTTCAAAGTTCTTACTAATTATATTAAATGTATCTAAGAACTCTTTTTCCATAATCTTATCCATATCATCGATAATAGTAAGTAATGTGTTTTCTGCATTAACTAAATCGTTTTGCTGGCTTATTAAGAATTCATATCTTTCACTTATTCTATCATATTCTTCAATGGCACCTAGATTAACTATACCAAGATTTTTGATCTTTCGTTTTAGACTATTAACTTTACTACGAGCCTCACTTTCATCTATATCAAGCATATAAATAGATTTAGCTTTCTCATAAGTAATTGTATATTCTTCATTTAAAGTATTAAGTAAATTATCTAACTTTACATCATATCTATTTACAAGTATCTCTAAATTCTTTAACTCTTCACTTTTAGTAGCATATGTACTATTCTCTTTTTTTAATGAAATCTCAAAATCATCAAGTATATCTTGTAATTCCTTTTTCTCATTATTAAGGATATCTATCTTATTAATTATCTCATCCTTAGTATTAACAGCCTTATAATACTCATTAATAATCTGTTCTTCTTCTACTGATAAAGCATCATTAATTATGTTGTTAGTACCATGTAGTTCATTTTTAATCTTAGTAAGTTTTTCTTCTAAATTATTAAGTTGTATCTTTTTAGAATTAATCTCATCAGTAATTACTATTTTATCTTTATTAAGTAAGTATAATTTATCTTCAAAGGCTCTAATAGTATTATCTATATTATTAATATCATCTTCTATTTTCTTAATATTAGTTAAAATACTATTTTCTTCTTTAATCTTACTTTCCAGTTCATATTTATCTAGTATTACATTTCTAATCTTAATATTACCACCAGTAAGAGAACCTCCTACATTTATAACATCACCATCTAATGTTACTATACGATTAGAAAAATGTATCATACGACTTAATTTATTAGCAGTATCAATATTATTTACAACTATAATGTTACCTAATAAGTTTTTAATAATATTATTATACTTAGGATCATACTTAACAAGACTTTCTGCAATTTCGACAAACCCTTCTATATTTATAATATCTTTTATATTATCATTAATATACTTAGGTTTAATATTATTAAGAGGTAAGAAAGTCGCACGACCTATTTTATTTTCTTTTAAATAATTAATCGCATCTTTTGCGTACTGTTCATTATCTACGATAATAGATGAAGTACTAGATGATAAGGCAATACTAATTGCTTTAGAATAAGCCTCTTCTACTTCAATAATATTACCAACTGTATCATGTATACCTCGTAATTTAGGATTATTAAGTACACTTTTAACTGCATAAGGCATACTAGAATTATTATCAATACTATTTCTTAATACTTCTATTTCTTGCTTTAATTTATTATCGTTTCTAACTAAGTTATTAAGATTACTAATTAATTTATTTTTATTATTCTTTACTTTATCAAACTCAGTGTTTTCTAATTTTATCTTATCATTAATCTTATTATAACTAGTTTCTTTAGCTTCTATTTCTCTTAGAATATTATTTTTATCATTACCAATACTTGCTTCTTCTTCTTTTAAAGCAATAATATTATTATGCAATCTAACGTTATCTACTTGATATTTCTTACGTTCTAATAATATATTTTTCTTACTATTGATCTTTTCTACTTCTTCAGTAATACTAAGTAATTTACTATTTAACTCTCTAAGCTCGTTATCTTTTTTATTAATCTTAACTTTTAACTCTAAACTTTTAGCTTCAATATTAGAATTAGATGTAGTAATACTAGTAATTTCATTTTTAAGTATTTCTATTTTATCTTTAGTATCTTGATAAACATCATTAATATTGGTAATATCAAGTACTGCAAGAGATATTTCTAATCTTTTTAAAGTCTCTGATATTTCTTGGTATTCTAAAGCACGTTCTTTTTGCTCTTTTAAAGGCTCTACTTGTGCTTCTAACTCACTTATAATATCATTAATTCTATCCATATTTAAGTGTGTTCTATCAAGTTTTCTTAATGCTTCTTCCTTACGTTTACGATACTTTACAATACCTGCAGCCTCTTCAAATATAACTCTTCTAGATTCTGGTTTACTAGATAGAATTTCTTCTATTTTACCTTGCGAGATAATATTAAAACTTTCCTTCGCAATACCACTATCAGTAAGTATCTCATTTATATCTTTAAGTCTTACTTTTTCACCATTTAAAAAGTACTCATTAGTTCCATCTTTATATAATCTTCTTTTAATAGATACTTCATCAAAACTAAGTGGCAAGTAGTTATCACTATTATCGAATATTAAAGTAACAGTTGCAGCATTCATACCTCCCCTACTTTTAGATCCAGCAAAAATAACATCAGTCATCGAATCTCCTCTTAGAGATTTAACTGATTGTTCTCCTAATACCCATCTTACAGCATCTACTATATTACTTTTACCACTACCATTAGGTCCAACTACACCTGATATATCATTATTAAAATCAATTACTATATTATCTGCAAAAGATTTAAAACCATGTGCGATTAATTTCTTTAAATACATCTTAATACATTCCCTTCTAAAATATTTAATCTTGATTAGTTCTTATTAATTATAACAAAATTGGATAAGAAAAACAATCTAAAAAAGATTGTTTATTTTGTTAGTTTTTTAGTTTTATAGGTATCACTATTTCTTAACTTTTCAATTACAAAATTCATATCTTCTAGAGTATATGTATCTTGTTCCCCTAAATATAAATAAGCGTATTCGTATGCATCGGCATTAGATATGATATTTCCCATTTTATAAGTACTTGTTTCATCTTTTTCTCTATATACACGTACTTTCCCATTTACAAATTCTACGTTCATTTCTTTACTTACATATTCTACAATTATTGGTTCTTTGGTAATTAAATCTAAATATATGTAATCATCTATAAAATTTTTACCACTAAAATACTTTTCATATGATTCACCTTCGGTATACTTATACCATACATCAGATGCAGAAAAAATATGACTATATGTTATTTCACCTAAATCAACCTTTTTAGCAAAATATATATTTTTTTCATTTAATACATTTTCTACTTGAATAATTCTATATGAATTATCATTAAATAAATCTAAATTATTTTCATCTATTGTTTCAAAATATGACTTAGGCTCATCACTATACTGCAATCTATCAATACAATTTAATACTGTACACTCAGTTCCAGTCAAAGCAGCAAGACCTAAAAACCAAGCTAACAAACTTGTATTTTCGTTCTTGTTCATTTTTCCCATATTCAGATACACCAACTTTCAAAATATAATAATATTACTTTTATATTCACACCAATCATTAACTATGTTTTGTGATTTTATTCCATATTCTTAGCAGAAAACTTACTCTTCACTTTTTGTCTTTCACCTTTATAATCATTAATATTAATTACATGTTGATTAATCTTAATGTCCGTATCAGCATTAGTTATTAACTTAGTTAAATACTTAGTAAATTCTTTTCTAGAAATAGGATATAACATTCTACTGCTTTCTCTTTTCTTATTTATGAATTTATGCTTTTTACTTGTATTATTAACAAGTGGAATTACACCATCAAGTTCAGTAATACTATCTAAGTATTCTAAATACTCATCCATCTTTTTTAGTCTTGCACTTACAAGTTCTAATTTTTTTCTATCTTCTTCTTTCAGATTAAACCCTAATTCAGTAATTATATCCTCAGCACTTAAATTAATACTTATATTATCAATTACATCATAGTATTTAAGAATTCTATTAACTGCATGATACTTTTTACCTTCAACTATATCATAATTATATATAACTAAATGGTTGTTAATAAGTTGATATCCTAAAGTCGCACAAAAAGGATCTAACTCTATTCTATCAATAAAGTATACATAATCATCTGTTACGTTATAAAAGTCAACATAATATTTTTCATCTTTTCTATGCTCTGTGGTTATTAACTCTTTAATATTTAAAACTTGTATTGTGCAGTTTTCTTGATAGGGAATTGATGATGTTCCTATTAATTTTTCTTCTTTCATACTTCTTTCATATAATTATACTATATATAATTATAAACTCCTTCCTTTTTAGCCGTTTTATATTATAACCTTTTATTACTATTTTATCAATACCTATATTACAATTTCATATTAACAAGTATAACATCTTCACCTATCTTTTCTATCTGATTCCATTTAACAATAAACTCTCCACTACTTGAAAACCTTGATATAAAAAATTTTGTCTTCTCAACTATTATCCCACTAGACACTCCGTCACTATTTATATCTATATCAATAATATTACCAATCATTTTACCATCATTAACATTTACTATATTTTTGTTTTGTAATTCTGATAAACGCATAATACCACCTATTTAAATATATACAAAAAAAGAGGATTTATTAATACCCCTTTTAATTCAACCGAGATTACTAGTTCAAGTTGAATTGTTTTTAAGTGCATCGATGATTACTGAAGAAAATGCACTGCACTCTATCTTGAGTACAAAATAATCATAACACATTCAAGTCACGATTGCAACTAATTTTTAAAAATGTTGCCTATAAGTGAAATATAGTTAATTAAAAGGTTATATTTTTCTTAATATATCTACTGTATGCGCACTCGCACCAAGTATATCTTTTCTCTCACAAATAGAGATTACATAATCAATATATTTCTTAAATACATCATCATCCATCTTATTAATAACAGGTCTAATATAGTTAGTAGGACCATCTGGAGTAATTATTTTAATTCTCTCTAAATTAACTTCCTCATTAAGTTTATTTATATCATCAAGTCTAACATACGAGTATAAATCATTATCCCTTGGTCTAACATGAAAACTATCATCTAGTAAATTGTTACTAATTGAATCCATTATATTATTATCTTTAAAACCATGCATAATTACTGCATAATCATTCATTATATAAGCAACCATTATAATACCATTATGCTTAGTAACACGCTTAGCTTCACTAAGAGCTTTTATCTTATCATTATCACTAATTAAATGATACATCGGTCCAAATAATAATACTAAATCAAATGTATTATCACTAAATCTAGATAAATCTATAGCATTCCCTTGATAAGCTCTTACCTTATTACATTTTTCAATATATCTTAAATTATGCTTAACAAGTTCTACCGCTGTAACATCATACCCATCTTCTGCAAGTTTAATAGAATATGCTCCAGTTCCTGCTCCAATATCTAATATTTTAGGATTATCAAACCTATTTAAATACTCATAAATATATTTTAGCGATACTTTATATTCTACTAACCCACCACGAGAATTAAATCTTTTATCCTCATTAAACTTATTATAATACTTAACTAAATTATCTTCATTCATACTAAACACATCCAAATCTATAAACAATAATAAACTATTATTCAAATTAATACAATATTTTGTATAAAAATTCTACTTTTTACCATAACAATTATGAAAGGAGATTTTATGGCACGTCATAAAGTAGAAATTTGTGGCGTGAATACTGCGAATATTCAAGTTTTATCAAATGAGGAGATGTTAGATTTATTTGATAAGTATAAAAATAGTGATAATAGTGCGAAAGAAAGACTTATTAATGGTAATCTAAAACTAGTATTAAGTATTTTAAAAAAGTATAATAATCGTACTGATAATTTAGATGATTTATTTCAAATAGGTTGTATTGGTCTAATTAAAGCAATTGATAACTTTGATTTAAGTCATGAAGTAAAGTTTTCAACCTATGCAGTTCCAATGATTATTGGAGAGATTAAAAGATTTTTAAGGGATAATAATAGCGTTAGGATTGCTAGAAGTATTAAAGATATATCTTATAAAGCATTAAAAGTTAAAGAAGAATTAACTAATAAGAATAATAAAGAACCTAGTATTAAAGAAATAGCAGATATACTTGAATTATCAGAATACGAAGTAAGTAATGCCCTAGAAAGCATGAGAGAAACTGTAAGTATGTTTGATCCTATTTATAGTGATTCAGGAGATACAATTTACTTATCAGATCAATTAGAAGATAAAAAAAGTAATATGTATAATATTGATGAGAAAATTGCTTTAAAAGAAGCAATAAAGAATCTTAAAGATAGAGAAAAATATATAATTACTGAAAGATATATGATGGGCATGACACAGATGGAAATTGCTCAGGAATTAGGAATATCACAAGCACAAATATCTCGTATTGAAAAAAGTGGGCTTGAAAACATTAAAAGAAATATGGATGTAAATTAAAAAAGTTATTCAAACTAGAATAACTCTTTTTTTAAAAACTTCCTCTTTTTCTTAAGAATGATGGAATTATATCATCATCGTCATCATCATCACTATCATCAATTACTGAGTTAGTTGCAAATGATGGAATAGTTTGTCGTGCTGTTTCTCTTGATGGAGCTTGCTCGATAGCTTCTTTTGTAGGCTCAACTTTTGCAGTATTATTACTTGCTTGATAACTATGATATAAAGGTTCTTTATTATCTTCAAATCCAGTTGCGATTACTGTAACAATAATCTCATCATTTAAATTCTCATTAATAACTGCACCAAATATTGTATTAATATCAGTATTTGCACTACTTCTAATTACTTCAGCAGCCTCTTCTACTTCAAATAAAGTAAGATTATTACCACCAGTAACATTGATAATTGCATCAGTCGCACCACTAATACTAGTTTCAAGTAGTGGCGATGCAACAGCCTGACGAGCAGCCTCAGTAGCTCTATTTTCACCAACTCCAATACCAATACCGATTAAAGCACTACCACGTTTTTCCATAACAGTCTTAACATCGGCAAAGTCTAAGTTGATTAATCCTGCAACAGCAATTAAATCTGAAATAGATTGAACTCCACGACGAAGTACATTATCAACTTCTTTAAATGATTCAAGAAGCGGTGTTGATTTATCAATAATCTCTCTTAATTTATCATTTGGAATAACAATTAGCGTATCAACATTTTTCTTAAGTTCTTCAATACCTACTAATGCTTGTTCCATTCTTCTTTTACCTTCAAATGAGAAAGGCTTAGTAACAATACCTACAGTAAGAGCACCTAACTCTTGAGCTATTTGGGCAATAACTGGAGCAGCACCTGTACCAGTACCTCCACCCATTCCACATGTGATAAACACCATATCAGCTCCACGAAGTGTCTCTTCTATTTCTTTTTTACTTTCAAGTGCAGCTTCTCTACCAATTTCAGGTTTAGCTCCCGCACCACGACCTCCTGTTAGAGATTGTCCAATCTGTATTTTAGTTGGAGCCTTAGAGCAATTTAATACTTGTAAGTCTGTATTTGCAACAATAAACTCTACTCCTTTAACTCCAGTTTCTATCATTCGGTTAACAGCATTTCCTCCGCCACCACCGATTCCTATTACCTTAATTTTTGCAATTTGATCCATTTCTAATCCAAACATATAACTAATCCTTTCTAATCGTTAAAGAAATATCCAAATATCTTACCTAACGTTGAATCGGGTGCATCAGAAATACTCCTAGTATCCTCACCGTCATCTATCATTGTATAATTTTGTCCTTTTAATTTTAATTTGCTTATAAAATATACTATATTACCTACTACTGATGAGTATTTATTATTTCTAACACCTATCATCTTCATAGACCCTATATTTATATTTTCTCCAAATATGTCATAGCTTGCATACTCAAACGCTGCTATATTTGACATACCTCCTGTAATAATAATATAATCAATTCTTTTACTTGTCAAGGTATTTAACTCATTTTTAGACAAATTAAGTATTTCTTTTATACTATCTTCTACTACCTCACTTAATTCATATTGATTAATTTTAACACTACCACCACTAGTATCCTTACACTCAATAAAGTCATTAGACCTAGCATGTTTTTTAGATGCAAGTGCATATTTATGTTTAAGCTTACGAGCAACACTCTCATCTATATTAAAATACCTAGCAATATTCTCATCTATATTTTTACCACCAATATTTATTATTGTACTTTTTACAATAACACTCCTATTATATATTGAAATACTTGTTGTATCACTACCAATATTTATAATAGCAGATACCTTATCTTCAAAGTTTTTATTTTTAAATGAGTACATATCTCCGATATTATTAATAGAAATATCAACAACCTCAATACCAATGTGCTCCAAAAGTCCTAGTACTGAATATACATTTTTCTTAGGCACACTAACAACTACAGCCCTAGTAGATAATTTATTACCTTTAAGACCTACTGGATCTTTAATAGCCATATCATCATTTACCTTAAAATCAATAGGAAGAACTGTAACCATTTCCTTACCTTCAAGTTTCTTAGTAGAAAGAGCTACTTCTAAAGATTTCATAACATCCCGACTTGTGATAGATGAACTACTATCTACCTTAGTAGAACCTTTAATAATACTATATTCAGCAAGATAACTAGGCACACTAGCAATTACCTTATCAACCTTAAAACCTACCATATCTGATATATCATTAAATGCTTCCTTAATACATTTAGCAGCCTTATCAACATCAGTAATTAAACCTCTTTTAATACCCCTAGCTTTCACACTAGTAGCAGCAAGTAAATTAAGCTTATTTTGATATAACTCACATACCGCAATCTTAATAGAATCAGAACCAATATCTAAACTAGTATAAATATGCTTCATTCAATCAACTCCTACGATGCTTATTTAATTATACAATATTTTTTAAGAAATGTAAAAGAAAAATTAGCCATTTTGACTAATTTCCATAAATTTCTAATAAATTTCACTCAAATACCATTTCTAATTACCCGTATAAGAACTCTCCTGTACCTTGATTGTAGTAGCATTTCTTCTCTACCTTGTCGTATAAACATGGTCTTTCATCTTCATCGAGTGCAGGTATATAATCACGAACTAAAATATTCCCTTTCCATAGTTTAAAATATTTCATTTTTATGTATGAATACTGATAAAAAGCAGAACCGTTATTATTAACAGCAAATATATACATATTTAAATTACCTTGTATATCATTTTCATTAAACACATATTTTTGATTATTATTTATATAAACTTTATTTGTATCAAAAGTATAGGTATTATAGTCAAGTGCATTAACACTTCTGTCGTCATACTTCTGATTATTCCCATAAGCAAAGCGGACCACAGTACCATCTTGCCTTGAAAAACCAAACGCATTTTGTAAATATGCCTGTCTTACTCCAAATATATGTTGATCTTGATTTGAAGTAATTGATAAACTGGTATCAACTTTTATTGTATTATCAACTTTAACTCCCGTATCTATATATTGCGTTCCTGTACTCTCTAAATATTCAACCCCAGTATATCCATTACCATCAGAATCACAATAATCAGACTCACATGGTGGAATATAAACAACACTACATTCCTTCTTATCAACCACCTCATACTTAAAACCTTTATCATAAGTTATTTTAACACTCTTACTATTAGTAATATCTAAATCATCAGTAACATTCTTAACAGGACTATCTAAGTAATCTTTCTTAGTTAATGTAGTAAGTGGTAAGCAATATATGTTATTATCTACTTTATCAAACTTAGATTTATTATCAGCTACATAGTTTTTAGCAGCTGTTACTATTAAATTATTAGTTGTAGTATCTACATCTTTTTTCTTATTTTTAAGTGATGTTGTAATCTTAGGAATAACTAATATAAATATTAATCCTATTATAGTTACAACAGCAAGTATCTCTATTAATGTAAACCCTTTTTTCATACTATCCCTCTTAATTCTTAAATGTTTCAAAGTATTCACCACTATCTAAGTATAGTATACCTTTCTTATCTCCTAGTGTAGATACTATTGTTTCGTAATCATTTATCTTATCAAACTTAGATAAAGTTAAATATACATATATTCCATCATTCATAGTTAAATAGAATCTCTCATTATCAACACCATTAGAATCATATTTAATCTCTGAAATACGTTCTAATATATCTAAATCAACTTCTCTCATCGCACTAACAAAAGCATCATATATATCATCAGGTATATCATTAGTAACAACTGGTACTATATGTGAGTCATCAGTTGTTTTTAAATTATATAAGTAAGTCTTATCATGATAGATAAATAATGGATAATTCTCTTTTATATCAATATATACTTGATTAAAGAATCCTTTTTTATATACATTTGCTTTTCTTATATATAAGTTTTTTTCTAACTTTGTTTTTATAGATAATATATTTGCATCTATTATAGTTGGATAATCTTTCAAACCTGCAATATCAATAATCTCTTCATCAGATAAGTAATAATTATTCATAATATATATATTTGTAATATGAGTATTAATAATAAATAATATAGCTATAATAATTAATACAAGTATTACTAAAAATATAATTATTGGCTTTTTCTTTAATTTACGTTTAGTTCTCTTTTTATTCTTTCGAGCCACATAATCACCTTATTCTACAAATTCTTGTTCAACCTTTAAATCAATATTGTATTTCTCTTTTACTTTAGCTTTAATCTCTTTAATTAGTTTTTTTATATCGTCCCCACTAGCATTACCTTTATTTATTATAAAGTTAGCATGTTTTAAACTAACCATCGCATCCCCTATAGAATAGCCTTTATAGCCTATCTCTTCTATAAGTCTACCTGCATAATCCCCTTCAGGATTTCTAAATACTGATCCTGCAGATGGATACTCTAGTGGTTGTGATTCAAGACGTCTCTCTTTTCTATCCTGTATTACTTCCATAATTGCATCAGTATCTCCACGACGAAGTAATAATGTTGCCTCTAAACAAATATATCCATTAACTTTCTGTAAGAAGCTGCTTCTATAATGAAAATCTAAATCTTGATTAGTTAGTATTTTAACTTCTAGATTAGGATCTAATACTTTAACTGTAGTAGTAATATAGCCCATATCCATTTTATAAGCTCCGGCATTCATGTATATCGCACCACCTACAGTACCAGGTATACCTGATGCAAACTCTAGTCCAGTAAGACCTCTTCTCGCACAACGAAGCGCAAGCTTAATAAGAGGATAACCTGCACCTACTGTAACATAGTTATCATTAAACTCTAACTTATTAAAGTTATCTAGTTTAATTAGAATCCCATTATATAATGAATCTGAGAATATTAAATTAGAACCATTACCAAGTATTTTATGTTTAATCTTATTTTCTTTTAAAAACTTAAGTAGTTTAATTAAACCACGAGTATCATCTGGTATAACAATACCTAATGCTTTACCACCTGCTTTATAAGTTGTATATTCACGCATATCTGCATCACTAATAACTTCCCCAATATTCATTTTTTCTATTTTATCTATTATATTCATAACTACTTCCTATCTATTAGTTTTTTAATATTATTATAAATAATAGTCGCACTATCATTAACTTGCATACTCTCCAGATTATTCTTCATATCTAAATAATATACTTTATCACTAAGTAATTTATTAATGTTAGTATCTATGTTATCAAAAGTTAAATCCTTCTCTTCAACTAGTAAAGCAGCCTTATTATTTACTAAATCCATCGCATTTTTAAATTGATGATTATTAGGTACAAATGGCGAAGGAATTAGTATTGAAGGAATTTTAAGTGCGATTATCTCACTTAGAGTTGATGCACCAGCTCTAGTTATAAGTATATCAGTATCTTTAAATAAACCAGCAAGATTATCTAAGTAAGGTAATAACTTAACATTACTTGGATGTTTAATAGATTTAATATCTTCGTAATTATTCTTACCTGTAATATATAATACCTCATAGTTTTTGGAAGAAAACTTATTAATATTTTCTTTCATAAACTTGTGTACATTCTCAGCCCCTAAAGACCCCATTACAATAACTACTAACTTCTTGCCTTTAGTAAAACCTAAAGTAGTTTTGTCAATTTTTTTAACCTTTAAAGCATTCTCTCCACAAGGATTGCCAGTAAATATAACTTTCTTAGTAGGAAACTCATTCATAGATGATTTTAATGATACACCTATTAAGTCTACACTATCTGCCATCATTAAATTAGCCTTACCAGCAACACTATTTTGTTCATGAATAAATGTTTTATATCCTAGTTTATGTGCAGTAGTAATAACAGGATATGTAATATATCCCCCTACTCCGATTACTATATCAGGATTAAACTCTTTAATAATACTTTTAAGTTGCTTCTTACTTTTATATAAACACTTAATCGTTTTAAAATTCTTAAGCAAATTTTTTCTATTAAAACCATACATCTCAATACCAACAAATGGAATACCAGTTTTAGGTACGATATCTTTCTCCATCCTATTGTGTGTACCAATATATAAAAACTCTGAATTTGGTTCTTTTTCTTTTATACAATTTACTATAGCTAAAGCTGGATATATATGTCCACCTGTTCCTCCTGCACTTATAATTACTCTCATATGCACTCTCCTAATTAATTATATCATGAAATTTATATATTTTTACAATAAAGTATAATGTTTTGTGTAAAGAGGTGTAAATAAAAACTAGATTGGTTCTAGTTATATTTTTATATTTATAAATAGTAACATTAATCAATTTATATATATTCCCATCTTTGACAGTTTGATGGTCACAACATCTGTTTTAGCTAGATTTTCTCTAGTTTTTTTATATTTTACTAT
>CAMVPJ010000021.1 GCA_947169395.1 uncultured Caryophanales bacterium | reverse complement strand
AATATTATATCACTTTGTGACAAATTTCGTGTCTATATATCTATACTAACACCAAAGGCATCCCATAAATATATTTCCATGAATCCCAGTTCCAACAAACTTTGCGTAATCAAATCTATATGTTATTAAATAATTACCACTATTTAATTTAGAAATAACTGGTCTATGACATGCAGGTATTGGCATTTTATATATATCACTCCAAGTCTCACCCTTATCATATGAAATAGTTTTTAAACAATCAATCCCTTGATGCGAGTTTTCTCTCATTAGTGCTACTAATGTATTATCATTAAGGGCAATTATACTTGTTTCACATACATCATATATATCAGACTTGGCTAGTAAACTTTTTATCCAAGTATTTCCTTTATCATAACTTGTATATAAATATGTTTCTCTTTTTCCATTATTATTTTCATGTGTTGATGTAATCCATCTATCATCTAACTCTGTTATTTTATCTGGAACAATACCATTAATTGTTGTTTTTATAGGACCATTAATATAATTAAAGTACTCATCAAAATTCCACATATATACAAAACTATTCTTCTTAGTTTTATCACCATTTAAATACCAAGTACTTAATAGAATTATATTACCGTCTTTCATTTTACATAATCTTGGACAGTCCCATCTTCCAGGTTTATCTAATTTAGATTGTAAATTTTTTCTCTCGCTCCACGACTTGCCATTATCATGCGATTCACAATAACAAATATTATATTCTTCTGTTTCTTTATTCATTTCTGCAAAAGAGCATATCAATCTACCATTAATTTCTATTAAATCAGTAAATGCTCTATAATACTTGTTATCCTTACTTATTGTATATTTTTCTATCATAACATCACCATTTTATACTTCTATACTATCAATTATATCTACATATGTTGTTAAAACCTCTTTAACACTCTTACTATTTACTTCATATTCTTGATTATATGTAGTCAGGCATAATACAAATCAGCTAAAACAACTATTATATATACTATTTCCTTTTAACATTCTCTTTACTATCATATTCGTCCATCTCTTCATAACTGATATGATAAGGATACTTAGGCTGTTCATATATTTTAATATCATTAATTTTACTACCAACAATATTATTTTGAATACTAAATTTATTCTTTATATCACTAATAAGTTCTTCACATGTGCTATACTCATGTATTCCTTTTTCATCATACAAAGCATTTTCAAACCAATAGTATTTATCATTATCCCTATATATTAGGAAAACATGTCCTGGACTTTCATTTTCTAAATCTATTTGAATACTCATTACTTTATGTTCGTAGCCATTCTTACTAAACCAATCTCTTTCAAATTCAGCTTGGTCAACACATATACCTTTTTTATATTTTAATACTTCACTCGGCGACATAAATGAATAATTCTCATACATCTCTGGAACAATATCCTTATGAAAGTTACCTTGTTTATCCATCCATTCATAATCAATCTGATTCATAAATTTTAATAAATCTTCTGGTGTTTTTATCATACTTTTCCTCCCATTTTTTATACTAATTAAAATAATTAATTACTTCTAAATTTCATTATATTTATCATCCCTGTTGATGAATATACTATCATATATATTTTTACTTATCAAGCACATTTTTATAACTATTATACAAAAAATAGTGCATTCACACTATTTTAACTTCTGTTATATTTTCTTTTTAGAATTATAAATGTAGTTATTAATACAATACTTGATACAATCATAATTATAATAAGTGAAGCTTTATTATCTAATGTATTAGGATTTTTAATCTCATTATTTGTACTTTTATTTGTATTTGTAACAGTTGTATTAGTAGTCTCACTAACTGTAGTATCTTCTTCATCTCCTACAATATATTTACCATTTACAACTTTAACATCTAAATCATCTAATACATAATCTGCAACATCTGAAGAGTAAGTTCCTCCCTCAATAAATTTAGGAATTGCTCTTTTAAATAAGTCAGATACATTTATAGTGTCACTATCTTCTGCTGATACAAAGTTTCCATCAGTAATTTTAAACTCAGATACACTTGTTTCAGTTACTGTATCTTTACTAGCATACTCAATTATTGCATGTCCATTTTCACTTTCATAGTTTCCACCATTAATATTAATCTTAATATCACCAGCATATCCTGGATTAGATTCTATTTGAATAGCCGCTCCTGTTTCATTTATTCCATTATTATTACCTGTTGGGTTAGATGCAGGACCAGTAGATTTAATATTTGTATTAGTAAGATTAATTGTTCCAGATTTTACTGCAATACCAGATTCAAATCCAGTTATATTTGCCGCACCTATATTAAACTCTCCGTATCCAGCAGCATATATTCCAACACCTTCACTAGTAATTACTGCACCATCTTTTACATTAATAACTGGGTAGCATGTTTTGTTTTGAACAGTACCATTAATATAAATACCATGTCCTGTATAGCCATCTATATCTTTCACACTATTAAGCGTTCCATAGATATCTGCAACAACGCCACATGCTTTATTAGTATTAGGAACAAAACTAATAAATATTGGAGACCAAGCCTCTAAAGTTACATCCTTACCTACTACAACATGTGAATAATCAGTTATAGATTCATCAGTTGTACCAACTAAATGAATTGCTCCATAATAAGGTGCACTTTCCTTTACGGTTCCACTACCAGTTAGTTCTAATTTTGCTCCATTTATATTGATTACTTTATTTGAAGCAATAATATCATGACCATTTAAGTCAATTGTAAGATTTTTACTTACTGTTAGTGTACCAGATAGATTTGCATCACTTAGTAATACTATCTTATCTCCCGCAGTTGCTGCACCATAAGCATCAGCTAAGCTATCATACTCCGTATCCCCTATTTTGGCTTCACTTGCCATAATGATTGTAGGAATGCATAAAACTAATAATACCATCATAAACATTCCAAATATTTTTTTCTTCATATCGTTTACTCCTTTCACTATCATAATATCATATATTTCTTAAAAGTAAATAGAAAAATATAAATTTGCAAGAAAAAAGATATCATTTGACACTTTCTTAACACTCATACATTCAAATATTAATGAATATCTGCTATAATACTACTACCTAGGTGAGAATATGAATAAGCATTATAAAAAAAAGATTAATAAAAAAGGTACTAGTAGAATGGAAAGATATCATACTACTAGAAAAGTTAAAATAAGATGGATTACTTTAATTATTGCCATAATATTCTTAATATCAATATTTATTAGTTTCAAAGCAATTAAAGGACTAGTTAATTGGTATATAGATGCAAATAACAATAAAAAAACTACTGATATTGTTAAGAAAAAAAGTAAGATTAAAAAAACAAAAGATGGCGCTAATACTGAAAAAACTGTTGATGAGAATAATATAGACAAATCTGATCCTTACTGGGATTTTATTAAGATGGATTTAATGGATGTTGATTTTTCTAAACTTAAAGAAGATAACAATGAGATTATAGGTTGGATTAAAGTTAATGGTACTAATGTTAACTATCCTTTTGTACAAACTAATGATAATGATTACTATTTAAATCATTCATTTACTAAAGATAAAAATAAAGCTGGATGGGTATTTATGGATTATCGTAATAATGAGATTGCAAATGATAAGAATACTATTCTTTACGCTCATGGAAGATTAGATAATACTATGTTTGGTTCTTTAAGAAAAATAATAAAGAAAGATTGGCTTAATAATAAAGATAATCATATTATAAACGTATCTTCTGAAAACAGTAATTCCTTATGGCAAGTATTTAGTGTTTATAAAATACCAACTACAAGTGATTATTTATATATTAATTTTAATGATACTACTGAATTTTCAGAGTTCAGTAAGATGCTTATTAATAGAAGCATCTATGACTTTAATACAAATATTGATGCTTCAGATAAAATAATTACACTATCTACTTGTTATAACGATACAGATAAATTAGTATTACATGCTAAATTAATAAAAATTGAATACAAGAATTAACTGATTTTTAAATTTAGCAAAAGTATGGTATAATACATCAGGCAGGTGGTATTATGTTTAAAAAACTAAATATCTTAGACGAGAAAGAAAAAGCATTACGAAAAGTTAGTGTTGATGCAAAGTTTCCGCTAAGTAAAGAATATAAAGATACTGTTAAACAAATTATAACTGAACTTACATATAGTCAAATAGAAGAAAAAGCTGAAAAATATGATTTAAGACCTGGTATGGGGTTAGCATTTCCACAACTAGGTATTAATGAAAGAATTATAGTAATAGTTCATGAAGTTGAGGATGGTAAGTTTGATGAATATGTTGTTGTTAATCCTAAAATAGTTAGTTATTCAAATGAAATGATTGCAGCAGAAGTTGGTGAAGGATGTTTAAGTGTTAATAGAGAGGTCGAAGGGCACGTTAAACGTCATGCGAGAGTTACTATTGAAGGATATGATCTTGATGGTAATAAAATAAGAATTAGAGCAAGAGAAGAGCTAGCAATTGCTTTTCAACATGAGATAGATCACTTAGATGGAATACTATTCTATGATAGAATTGATCCAAATCATAGATTTTATACTGAATATGAATTGAGGTTGATATAAATGTTTAAATATATGTTAAAATATATAATACTTGCAATAGTTGCATGTGCCGCATCAATACTAATTTATTATACAGCATAATTAAAGGAATAAGACTTATTTACTTATTCCTTCTTTTTTTTATCTTTGGAGCAAATTCACTTTCCTTAACAACATCAACTTCACTAAGCGCTATATCATCAAGTCTATAAAGCGATTTTTTTATTGATAACATATTTAAATTGTTATATTTAATATCAATATTTATATCCTTAATTCTTTTTCTATTATTATTAATTTTTTCTTTTAACAATTTCTTCTTGGCTATTAATAATTTTCTTTTTCCAATTAATTCTATTCTTTTATTTTTTAATATTTCAATAATATTAGCTAAGTAATCAATATCATCTTTAGTAACATATAACGCATACTCAGGTTTCATTAGCCTTACAAAATCTTCTTCAAATACAAATATATCCAAATCATTTTTAGATAATTGTTGATTTATATTTTTCAATTCTTCATTAATAGCTATTATCTCTTCGTTTAATTTAATAATTTCTTGATTTAACTCATCTTTAATACTTGACATGTTACTATTATTAAATTGCATTTCTAATAAAAGATTAATATAACTTTGTTTCTTATTTGCAATACCAACATCACTTACATAAAAGTATTCATTTTTATTCATTTTTCTCACCAGCTATATACTATCATTTTACATATCCATTGTCAAATTATTTTAATTTTTTAACTTTAGGGGTAAAGAACTTACTTTCAACTACATCAGTTTTGTAAAAATATACATTATCAATTCTATTCAATACCTTATAGCACTTATCCATATTATGATCACAAACACTTACATTTTTCACACACTTATTTAAATGCTTATTAAAATGTTTCTTTTGTAAGATTAGTATCACTTTTTTCTTCTTACGCCACTTAAGTATATCTTTAAGTTCATCTCTACGTTTAATAAGCTTATTTAATTCTAATATAATCTCATTGTAATAGAATCTTGCATCATTAATCTTATTATTATCTGTATTATTTTTGCTTAATAATTGATTATGATTGTATGCAAGAGATACTTTACTTTTATCTAAAGCTACAATTCTTTTACTTAATTCATTTATCTCATCAATAATTTTTTCTATTTTAGTTAAAATATAAGCTAACTCTTTATTCACTTTACTTAACTTAATCTTATAAATGTTACCAATCTTTATATACTCTTTCTTTCTAGTTATATTAGATGATAAAGTATTCTTACATTTATCAGTATACTTTTCAATATTCTCTGTGCTTAATTCTATGTATTTCTTCTTCATAAACTAATTCTCCTCTACATTTAAAAACTCATTTATATCCTTCTTGTCTAAATATACTATATCTTTATTCTTCATAAAGCATATATCTTTGTAATCACAATACTCACACCCTATATTCTTACCACCAATATTTTTAGGATTAATATCAAACTTCGCACTTACTATATCATCAATACACTCACTTACTTTACTATCAGCAAGAGTAATTAAACTATTAATAGAATCATTACTTAATACTTTACTAGTTGCATAATAAGTATCATCATTTTTAACCTTTAAGCCTTTTACTAAACTACTATCTTTATATGTCTTATCAAAATTAGCTATATATTTAGTATTACTATATCCAACTAACTTATATTTAGCTTCTTTTTTAGATATATCTTCACTCTTACCCACTTTATTTAGGATGTGCTGCAAGTAAAACCCTGCTATATTATAATCTTTAAACTTATGAGTTGCAAATAAAAGATATATTGCAAGTTGCATATTAATGCCATAATAATTAAGTGATAAATCTATAGAATCATTACCTGTTTTATAATCAACTAAAGCAAGCACGTTATCATCATATATTATCTTATCAATTATACCTTTAAAAGTAATATCTATTTTATTATGATATTTAATCTCTATACGTTCTTCATATAACCTTTTCTTTAATATAATAAAATCATTCTGCTTTCTAATTACATCTATTATATAAGGTAATTCTTCTTTTAACTTATTTAAGAAAAAATTCTCTTTATCACTTAACTTAATATTATTATCAGTTAAATACTTATCTATTATATCATCAATATTAATATCATTATTAATACCACACTCTAATACATAATGAAATATAGAACCAATATATCTAGTAATAATTTCTTTATTTATATCTATCTTAAGTATATATTTTAAATAATATTTAAAACTACACTTATAATAATCATTCATACTTGTATAAGATAGATTAAGATTATTATTTAAGTAGTCATATAAACTTTTAGTATCTATATAATTATATTTATTATTATAAGTATTATAATCTATTTTAAAGTGTTTACTTAATACAGATAAATTATCATTAACACTACCATACTTTATTATCTCATCATAATAATTAGTTAAATTAATCTTATTACTAATAGTAGAATAATTATTATCAATAGGTACTACTCCCTTTATAATATTACAATCTAGTATATTAGCTTTATTAAAAGATGCAAAAGGACTCTTTAACTTATATGTAATAGTTAGATTCTTAATACTCTCTAAACTATTTTTAATATTAATTCTTTCTTTCTTATTAATTATTTCTAATCTATCTAACTTAGTTAAATCTCTAATATTATCAGTAATATAATCTTCATCTATATGTACTTTAGGAATAGACTCCTGGTTATAATTTAAATAAAATACATATTCATCAGTAATATTATTATTCATAATATCAATAACTTCTATCTCATTATCATAATGTATCTCTTTAGTTAGACTCTTTAATTCACTAATAATCATATCTTTAACACTACTATAATCACTAACAAAGTTATAAGAATTAACTATATCTATTATTTTATCTATGGTATCATTATCACACTTATTACTTTTAAGTATATCTATAGTCTTATTAATATCACTATTATAGTTATCTATAAACATTCTAACAGTGTTAGTAGAATATAGATTAATACTATCACTAATCTTTAAATTATACATATCAAATATTCTTTTTATAGAATTATTATAATCTTCATTAATACCACTAATCTTAATCTTATTAATACTTACACCATTATCAATAAGTTCACATATCTTAATACAAATATATTCTACTTCTTCATCCATAGTTTTAAACTCTATTACATCATGATTATAATGATTATACTCTTTATTAATAACTTTAACACTAGTAATACTCTCTAACTCTTTAATCATGATACTATCAAACTTATCTAACTCTATAGAATCAAACACTACTTCATTATTCTTAAGATACTCTCTAAATAACTTATCATATATAAGTAAATTATTACTATCTAAATACTTTTTTATACTAACTAATTTATCTAACTTCTCTACTCCATAATATTTATCTTCTATATAATAAATATTATCTAAATACATTTTACTATTTTCATAATTAAAACCATAATATTCACATAACTCATATATAGTACGCTTATCATAATCAAAATAAAACTTATGAATAAACTCTAATTTACTCATATATTTAACATTACTAAGTTTATTACTCCTACTTAATAATTCATCCTTCTTATAATTATCACATACTATAATCATGTTACCACCACCAAAATTATACTTTATATCAAACTAAAAAAGCAACTAATTTGTTGCTTACTCCATTTAAATTTGAAACACAACGTGTCAAATATAAAATCTTTTTGCTCTTATTTGTCGAATTTTAAGGGATTAATTACCAATAAATGAAATAATCAATATGAGGGAATTGGTAATATATGGAAAATAGATTAGAAGATTTAAGAACTAATAGAGATTTAAAGAAAAATGAGATTGCGAAAATTATAGGTATTACTCCATCTATATATTGTGAATGGGAAAATGATAGACTAGCTATTCCTACTAAAAGATTATATAAACTTGCTGAATTCTTTGAAATTAATATTGATTATATGCTTAGATTAGATAATAAGAAAAGAAGAATAAAGAAGAATACTGATTTAAATAGAAAGAGTGTTGCAAATAATTTAAAAGAACTTAGAAACGATATTAATATATCTATGAGAGAAGAAGCAAAAATGCTTAATACAACATCATCTGTAGTAAGTAATTTTGAAAATAATAAAACTTTAATACTAGGAACTTTCTTAGTTGAGTTATGTAAAAAGACTAATTACTCTATTGATTGGGTATTAGGTAGAAGTGATATTAAAAAGATTAATATGAATAATAAAACTAGTTTAAAAAACAGATAAACCTGATAGAAAATCTATCAGGTTTTATAAATAATCCTTTAATTTATCTACACATTCTTCTTGCATAGTTACATACTTACTCATTATATCTTTAACTTCATCATCTAACTTTTTATTATTAAGTATTCTTCTTCCTTCTATTATTCCCATGTTAGTCCCCTGAAGTAGCAATTCTGCTATTTTAGAATCACTTTTATCAGTTAATGTTTTCATCTCTACTCCATACCATGTCATAACTTTATTTACTACACTTGTCTTATGAGGTTCATCTTCACTATTATATTTATCATATATTTCATTAATAACCTCAGATATTCTTTCATAATCTTTATATTGCTTATTAACAATATCTTTAAAATCACTACTATCGATCTTATCAATTATAAAGTGTATTGCATCCATTCCCATGGTTGCACCTTTATTAATTTCATCTAATGCATTTATATTTTCTTTCATATTTAGCCTCCACAAATATATTGTGAATTTTTTAGAATTATATACATTATTATTGACAAAAATTAAATTTTTTATATAATATTCATGCGGAAAGGAAAATACTATGAAAATATTAAACGAAGATAAGTTCTATATTCAAAAAGAAGATTTACTAATTATTAAAGAAGAATATGAAACTGTACCGGGTTTTATAGAGAATGCAATAAAAGAAGATATAAATGATAGTGATTTTGTTGAAATAAGTAATGAAGGTCAAATTGGATATATTAATTTAATAAAATGGATTATTGATTTTAATACATATAAAAATATAACTACAGATGAATATAATAGATTATATCAAGAGTATTTAAAAAAATTATCAAGAATCGATCAAGATATTAGTCTTGGGATTAATACAAATAGTAAGCTTGTAATGAAACATATTATAACAAAACAAATTAAAGATATATATGCAATATATCAAAATAAATATACAGATAATAAGCTTGTATTACCTATTAAAGTAAGTGAAAAAATAATAAAAAGATAACACTGATTACTTCTTTGTTATCTTTTCTTTTACATTTTTAAAGAAAAATTTTCTTACCATATTTACAAATTCTTTAAACATATTACTTGTTTTATAATCTACTTTAGATGTTTCATTCAATAATTTAATTAATATAGTTGGTTTATCTAATATTTGCATTAGTGATTTAATATTATATTTTTCAAATATATTAAACATTTCATCAACAAATAATTTTTTCTCATCTTTATTATATTTTTCTAACCATTTATCCATTTTATTTTTTAAATCAACGGATGATGTTTTAAGTGTATCATCTATTAAATCATTATCATCTACTTGCCAGTTTAAAGCAAAGTGTGATAATACTCCTACATAATTAGTTTTAATTACTCTATCTTTAATTGAATAAAGCATTAAACCAACTACCGAGTTATTAGGTATAATATGGGTAAATCTATCTTCTATTTTTTTATATCTTGAACTATTAAGTTGCTCTAATAATAGTCCTGGGCCATCATAAGAATATACTTCTATTATCTTATTTCTTACAATAAAATTAGCGTACATTGCGGCAACAAGAGCAAGATTGCCACCTTTAGAATGTCCTCCTAATATTAATTTAGTATCTTTAAAAGTAAAGTGTCCATTAATATAGTTAATCGCACTTCTCTGTGACTTAACTGGAAACTTGTAGCACATCTCAAAATCTTCCTTCCATCCAATAACAAGATCATCAGTACCTTCAAATGATACATAAGTAAGATGTGGTTCAATCTCTATTGAAAGTGCAGAAAACTGTTCTTTATCAGTTAATATTCTTTCATAATTAAATAAAAGTAAATCTTTATATCTATCTGTTTTATACATTGCTTTTAAAAGTTTTATGCCACCTTTTACTGCAAGCATCTTTTTACCTTTATCATATTTATTACTAAAAAACTCTTCTCCAGCAGTTTCTAATCGTTTCTTTCTTAAACTCCCCTTAGATATAATATCAGTAAACTCTACATAAGATAAATTACTAAGTATTAACTTATCTACTCCATTTAATGGTTTATCTAAAAAAGTCCTATTACCATGTTTTTCTATATAACTTATTAAATTCATAAATCACCAACTACACATTTTATTCTTATATATGGTGCAAGAAAGGAGATTTGAACTCCCACGATATTAATCACTACCCCCTCAAAGTAGCGCGTCTACCATTCCGCCATTCTTGCACTCTTTTTGTGGTGCTGGAAATAGGAATCGAACCTACGACCTTTTCATTACGAGTGAACTGCTCTACCGACTGAGCTATTCCAGCATTCCTATTATATAATAAAAAAATGGCTGCCCAAGAAGGATTCGAACCTACGCATAATGGAGTCAGAGTCCACCGCCTTACCGCTTGGCTATTGGGCAATATTTAAAACCAAATACATTTTATCACACCCTAAACCATTTAGTCAATTACATTTGACATACATACGTAAAAATTGCATAAAAATTTAAAATTCTCAGGTTTTAAATTTGATATTTTTCTAAACTTTTATATTGACATTTACATCATACAAAAAAGAACTAACGCTCTAGTTCTTCTTCTATTCTAATTAACTCATTATATTTACAGATTCTATCAGTTCTAGACATAGAACCTGTTTTTATTTGGCCTAAATTTAGTCCTACTGCTAAGTGAGCAATCGTTGTATCTTCTGTTTCTCCACTTCTATGTGAAATAATTGTTTTATAGTTATTATTACGTGCAAGTTCTATTGTTTCTAGTGTTTCAGTAATTGTACCTATTTGATTTACTTTAAGTAGTATTGCGTTGCCTGCATGATTATCTATACCAATCTGTAAACACTTCTTGTTAGTAACAAATAAATCATCGCCAACAAGTTGTATTCTATCCCCTAGTCTTTCTGTAATACGACTAAAGCCTTCCCAATCATTTTCATCTACTGGATCTTCAATAGAAATAATTGGATATTTATTAACTAGTTCCTCATAATAATTAATTAATTCATCAGTAGATAGACTTCTTCCTTCTCCAACTAAATTATATTTGCCATTTTCATAGAACTCTGATGCAGCAACATCTATTGCAAGAGATACATCTACACCAGGCTTGTATCCTGCTTTTTCTATTGCTTCAATAATTAGTTCGAATCCTTCACTATTAGAGTTTAGATTAGGAGCAAATCCTCCTTCATCACCTACACCTGTTGATAAACCTTTTTCATTTAATACTTTTTTTAAGTTATGAAATACTTCCGCTCCAACTCTAACTCTTTCTTTAATAGTGTCCCTATTAGGTATAATCATAAACTCTTGAAAATCTAGTTTATTATCTGCATGTGCACCACCATTTATAATATTCATCATAGGTCTTGGAAGTGTAGTACCATTTCCTATATATTTATATAAAGGAACACCTTTATAAAGTGCAGCTGCTTTTAATACTGCCATAGATACACCTAGTATAGCATTCGCACCTAAATTAGACTTTGTCTCTGTTCCATCTAATTCAATCATGGCTTTATCTATTTTCTCTTGATTAAGCACGTCCATTCCAATAACTAAATCTTTTAACTCATTATTAACATGACTTACTGCATTCATTACTCCTTTACCAAGATAACGAGTCCCACCATCACGCATTTCTAATGCCTCACGCTCTCCAGTTGACGCTCCACTTGGTACAGCTGCTCTACCCAATATTCCATTTTCAAGTATTACATCTACTTCTACTGTAGGATTACCTCTTGAATCTAGAATTTCTCTTCCTATAACGTCTTTAATAAGACTACTATTATTTAATTCATTATTCATTTATCATCTCTCCCAATATAATTGTATCACTCTAATTATTTTTAAACAAGTAAAAAACTATCTTTTCGATAGCTATTACTAATAAATCATTTACCAAAAAGTTCACTATGAGAACCAATAGCAAATAGAACCAAAACTAACTTATCGTCAACATACTTATATATAAGTAACCAATCTGGTCTTATATGACATTCGGAGCACTCTTTATATGTTTTATCATTTATTAAATCATGATTTCTATATTTAATATCAAGTTTTTCTTTATTCGCAAGTTTTACAATAACCTCAAGAAGTTCATCTATATTCTTATTTTGTTTTATTGCTTTTTTCAGTTGCTTTTTAAAGTTACTAGTAAAATCTATTCTGTACTTAGTATCCAAACTAAAATCAATCATCAATTATTGCCCTCAACATTTCATTAACATTTTTGTATCCTTTTCTTTTTCCAGCTCTAATATCCGCTATTATGTCTTCACCTTCTTTTAATGCCTCTAACAATTCCCCACTAGGTTTAGGATTAGTAACTTCAAAAGGCAAACCATCCTTTTTTATTACTTGCTTAATTGCCATGTTTATAAATGTACTCATGTTAATTCCTAAATCCTTCAGAATATTTGTTGCTTGTTCTTTATCCTTGGCATCAACTTGAACATTTATCGCACTAGTTAATTCCATATTAGCCTCCTTTTCTATATAAATACTATCACATATTTATTGATATGTCAACATACTTACTACATAATTCTACAAAGTAACAATATAAAAACTATCTTTTCGATAGTTCTACAACCTTTCGCCATAGTAGCGGTCCTACAATACCATTAATATCAAAGCCATAATCATCTTGTAATTTCATAACTGATAATTCTGTTAATTCATCAAATACTCCATTTACTCTCACACCAGGAATTGATTTATCAAACCTACATATTTTAAGTAAAAATCTTTGAAATCTTCTAACATCTTCTCCGGTTGTACCACGAGTTAAGAAATAATCTGGATATAATTCATTAACATATTCTTGATATTCAGTTGGAAATGATTTTAAAGTATTACGATATGCATTTTTTAATACTAACCAGTCTCTATAAGTAAATACTCCTGTTACTGGTAACTTATATTTTTCTTGAAATGCTTTAACCATACTGATGGTATTATTAGTATAAATAGAGTTAGTAGGCAGTCTTGGAATATCTTTATCAAGAAAAGCTAGTGCATCTAAAAAGTAATGAATATATTCTACCTCAATACCAGTATCGCCATAACTTAATTCATCTTCATATAAAAATGTTGCTTCTCCTTCCGTAAGTCCTTCGGAGTATAAGTCTGATAACTTTTTTACACTTGTATAAATATATTTAATTCTATACCATGTTGCTTTATCAACTACACCTGTTACAGGAAGAGAAAATATTTCTTGAAACTTTTTAACTGCATCTTCTGTTTCTTTATCATAGATACCTAAATCAGTAGATATATAAGGTATAGCTGGATAATTAAGACTAATACGTTTTAAATCTCTTTGAATAGCTAATACTGGATTACCCGCACTACCTAGTCCTACTTCATAACCAGGATATCCTTCCGTTACATCACCTACAGGTGCATCATATTTAATTGAAATATCCGATCCATAATAGTATTTTAGTATATCAAGTGGTGCCTTACCTTGGTTAGCTAAAGTTACACTACCCCACTGAGAAAGTCCATCACACGTAGTAGTTCTGCCATCACAATATCTAGTGAAATATGGTTGTATTTGATTACCTTTAACTACATAGTTATTAAATATCTCACCTACTATATTATCAATATTTTCATAAGTAGAACGATTATCAATATAAGTTTGATCATATCTAGGATCTGATGTTATATCAAAGTTATATCCTTTAGACCGATACCATTCATTATATATTCTATTCATCGCAAAAGATATAATCGCATAGATATTTGCAGTAAGTGCGTTCTTAGGCCATGTTGGATATAGTTCTGATGATGCAACATTAGCAATATAATCAGTAAATGATACTGTTACATCACGTGCTTTATCATCATTAGGCGCACCTAAGTGTACTGTTAAATTATTTGGTACAATTGGAAGTCTTACTGCCATTATAAACTCCCAGATAATGCATCAGGTACGATATTAATATTTTGAATAACAAATACATCTTCATAGATATTAACTTGATATTTTAAATCAACTAGGTTTGGGGGATAAGTTGCATTAATATCATAAGTAGTCCTAGATGGTATATCCATATTATCACTATTAAGTCGTGGTGCGGGTAATGTTATTTTTTCTATTACTCCCGATGTATCAGTAAATCCATCAAAGAATATTATAGTGTTTCCTTCATATTCGGTTGAAACCGTTATTTTAAGACCTCTAACTGGAATCGCACCACTTGCAGAATATGCTCTAATTTTTAAATATCCATTTACTGGATTATCATTCATAAAACTTCTATAAATATCAGTATTTTTAAAGTTCTCATCATTTATATTATATGTATTCATATCTCTCCTTTATATTTTTAAAATTTGTCCTACACTCAAATTATTAGATGTAAGACTATTTAATTTCTTTATACTATCTACTGTAGTATTATACTTCTTAGCTATAGTATATAAACTATCCCCTTTTTTTACTGTATAAGTAGTACCACTTGTATTACCACCACTAACTGGTATTTTTAATTGCTGCCCGATAGATAAGTTATTACTAGTTAAATTATTTAAACTAGTTAATACTGATGCAGTAGTATTATTAGCTTTAGCTATAGTATATAAACTATCTCCCTTTTTTACTGTATATAGTTTATAATTCATACTACTAGCAGGAGGAGTATAACTAGGTCCAATACATTCTTCTGCACTTACTGACTCAGGTGTAACTCTAATTCTAAGTATTTGACCAATATTAAGTAAATTATTAGTAAGACCATTATCCTTCTTTAATACATTTATATCGATATTATAGTTTCTAGCAATATTATATAAGTTATCTCCCTTTTTTACTGTATAATTAATATACTCAGGCATAATCATTTGATCCTCTGGTGTGTACATCTCAGGAATTCTAATTACATCTCCTATTTTAAGACTAGTAGACTTTAAATTATTAAGTTTAATTATTTCATCTACAGTTGTATTATATTTTCTAGCAATCTTATATAGTGTATCACCTGATACTACAGTATATAAAAATAAATTATTAGGATTAGTCCCAGACTTAGATGGTATTTTAAGTATTTGTCCTACTCTTAAAGTATTAGCTGTAACATTATTTAAATTAGCAAGTTCAGTTACAGATACACCAAACTGATTACTAATACCATATAGTGTATCACCACTTTTAACTGTATAATTTATAAAATCACCTCTATTTAAATATATGCAAAAAGAAAAATAGTAGCATTTAAACTACTATTTAGACTTTTTACCAATTGATGAAGCTATATACTCGTTAGTTAATTCAAAATCTAAATTCTCAATACTTTTTAAAAATTCTTCATATTTTCGATCAAATTCTGGACATTTCTTTTTATGATAGGCTAATTCTCTTTCAATAAATTTTTTATACTGTATTTTATAAAATAGTTCAGGATTATTAAGTTTATTGTAATCATTAATATATATTAATTCACCATAATCAATTAAATAAACCTCCCCATTTTCATCCTTACCAAAGTTTTCTAACTTATTTACATCATTAAACAAATATCCATCATGTCTAAGGCGCAAATAAAGAGAATCTCTTTCTTCTTCTGTAACAGTATCAATACTAAGTTTTTTAAGTCCTAATATAGTGGGATAATTAACGTCTCCAGTATTAATCTTTTGTTCAAATAATGGTTGTAATATAGCAGCACCATGACTTACATAATCACTTATAGTAGGATATCCCCAAGGATCATATCTAACATAAGTTAGCCTAATTACTATATTATCACCAATAAAATTAATTGATGTCTCTCCACTTACCACTTGAAGATTATTTAAATCAAAATTATTACTAATAAGAACTTGCATTAAATCATGTAGCACTATATCAATAGTCTTTTCTTTAGCAAATGTTGAATTATGTAATATATAATCTTTTAATTCATTTATATTTACTTTCATATTTATACCTCAAGAATATTATACAACAAAGTATAGTAAAAGACTAGAGAAATATCCCTAATCCACTTTTTTAATTGCCATTTGTAGAGCTGGCTTCACTCACTTTTTAACATATTTGGTGACCCGTACGGGAATACTTTAAGCATAAATATGGTGACATTTGGT
>CAMVPJ010000020.1 GCA_947169395.1 uncultured Caryophanales bacterium | reverse complement strand
AAAAAAAATAAAAAGAACTGAAGAAAAATTATTTATTTAATTTTTCAACAGCCCCTTTTAATATATAATTACTTAACTTTTCTATATGAATCCTCTTGAGATATAATCTTATGTATTTTTTTCATAGTACTTAATTTATAGTTTGAAACTGATGATAAATTAAAGTAACTATGTGTAAGTTTTCTAGATAGACGCAATTTATTAATATCAACTTTAGATAACTTTTCATCTAATGAATTTTTTCTTATACTTAGATTTGAAAATTCATTTTCATGTTCTAAATAATATTTTTGCTTTTTTAAGAACATAGTTATATATAATAACTTAATAGGATGTAATAAATATACTCTTTTAATTAAATCTTGCCACTCCTCATACTGAAGCTTCATTATTCCTTTAATATTATTTAAACTCTGTGATGTTAGTGGAAAATCATAAGAACTTCCATCTATATAATATACATATATCTTCTTACTATTATCATCTATTTTATATCCTTTTATATAATGATTCTTTATATATTTCTTATCAAAATTACTTAACTTCTTATTAGATATCATAATATTACTTCTTTACAACCTCTACATCTATACTAGCACTATGACCATTTAAATCAACTACAGTACTAGATTCTTTTTTTATAATTTCAAGTGCGAGAGTTTCATTCTTAATAAATTCTTTAAATTCATTTACACTCTCATCAATATCTTTATCACCACTATAATAAATATTAATTCTATCTACTATATCAAATCCTTTTTGCTTACGTAAATTCTGAATTTTAGATACAAATTCACGAGCAATACCTTCATTAATTAGTTCAGGTGTTAATTCTGTATTTAGAATAATAAAGTCGTTGTCTTCTAATGCTACATCAAAACCTTCTTTAGATACTGAATTAATTAATACCATATTACTTGTTACAGTAAAATCTTCATTATCTAGTTTTATAGTTATATCTTTATTATTTCTTAAATCATTAATATCTTCATTACTTAATTCTTGTAATTTTACTTGGAACTCTTTAATCTTAGCTCCTAATACTTTACCTACTTCTTTAAAGTTAGGTTTTACACTAAAGTTCATATAAGTAGATATATCATCAATAAATATAACCTCTTTTACATTTAATTCTTCTTTAATTAATGGAGTTAAATCAGAGATTAAATCTTTATTCTTGGCATCAATTAGTGCTTCACTAATAGGTTGACGTACTTTTATTTTTACTTCTTCTCTAATATTTCTACCAAGAGAGATTATATGTCTTACTAAATCCATTCTAGATTCAATTTTTTCATCTATCAATGATTCATTAGATACTGGATAATCTTCTAAATGAACTGATTCTTTGTTAGTTAAATGTGTATAGATATCTTCTGATACAAATGGCGCGATTGGAGCGATTAACTTAGTTAATCCTAATAATACTTCATAAGTAGTATTATATACAGCTTTCTTATCATCATCCATAATACTTGACCAGAATCTTCTTCTATTTCTTCTAATATACCAGTTAGATAAATCTTCAACTACAAAGTTTTGAATACTTCTAACTGTATTAGTTAAATCATAACTATCCATATAATTAGTTACAGTACTTACTAATTTATTATATTTAGATAATAACCACTTATCTATCTCTGCTCTAGATTCATATGGTATATTAAAATCATTTGGATTAATATTATCAGCATTTGCATATATAGCAAAGAAATTATATGTGTTTTTAAGTGTATTAAAGAACTTAGATATAACTTCTTTTACTCCTTCTTCGTCGAATTTTAAAGGAGTATATACAGGAGACGCCGATAGCATATACCATCTAATTGGATCAGCCCCTAAGCGAGTCATAATATCAACAGGATCAATTATATTACCAGTTGATTTACTCATCTTCTTACCTTTAGCATCCAACATCATATCATTAACAACAACATTTTTAAAACTACTCTTACCTGATATAATTGTTGATATTACAAGTAATACATAGAACCATCCTCTAGTTTGATCTACTCCTTCGGCTATAAAATCAGCTGGAAATTGTGATTCAAATAATTCTTTATTTTCAAATGGATAATGGAACTGTGCATAAGGCATTACACCTGAGTCAAACCATACATCCATTACATCAGTTACACGGCTCATAGTTTTACCGCAAGAACATTTAATATGTAAATCATCTACATAAGGTCTATGAAGTTCAATATCTCTAACGTTTACATCTTCAATTACTTTATCTTGTAATTCATCAAGTGAACCGATTACTACTTTTTCACCACAAACACATTCCCAAATAGGCATAGGGCATCCCCAATATCTATTTCTTGATATTCCCCAGTCTACCATGTTATCTAACCAGTTAGAAAATCTCTTAGTTCCAATATATTCTGGATACCAATTAATCTTATTGTTTTCTTCAATAATCTTATCTTTATAGGCAGTAGTTTTTACATACCATGCTGGTTTTGGATAAGAAATAAGTGCTTGATGACATCTCCAACAATGTGGATAATCATGGTTTATTTTTATTTTCTTAAATAGTTTATCATTCTCTTTTAAGTATTTAATAATATCTAATTCTAACTCTTTATCTGTAACAAGACGTCCTTTCCAAGGACCTTCAGTATAACATCCATCTGGACCTACTGGGTTTACAAATCCAAAATTATTCTCACGACATACTCTATTATCATCTTCACCATAAGCTGGAGCAATATGTACAATACCTGTACCATCAGAGTCTGTTACATATTCATCGGCAATTACTTCAAAGCACTTACCCTCTACCTCAACAAATGGAAGTAGTTGTTCATACTTAGTACCTACTAAATCAGTACCTTTAATTTTTTCTAATACTTTGTATTCATCACCTAATACTTTATCAGCAAGAGTCTCACAGATAATAAACTTATACCCCAAAGATTCAACACGCAAATAGGTATAATTTGGATTAACACATAAGCCAACATTGGCAATCAAAGTCCAAGGAGTTGTTGTCCAAACTAAGAAATACTCATCTTTATCTTTAACTTTAAATGGTAAAATAAGCGAATTTACTGATACATTTTCATATCCTTGTGATACTTCATTGCTAGATAGTTCAGTACCACATCTAGGACAATACCATAATACTTTATTACCATGATAGATTAAACCTTTTTTATCCATTTCTTTGATAATCCACCATTCAGATTCAATATAATCATTAGTACAGGTAATATAAGGATTATCACAGTCAATAAACTGTCCCATCATATCTGTAACATGGTTTACTTCATCTATATTAGTAGCAGTTGCTTTATTGCATTCTTTACAGAAATTTTCAATACCAAATGCTTCAATATCTGCTTTTGATTTAAATCCAAGTTTTTTCTCAACATTAACCTCAATTGGTAATCCATGTGTATCTAGACCAATCTTTCTAAGTACACGTTTACCTTTCATAGTTTTATATTTACAAAATGAATCTTTTATAGTTTTTGCAAATACGTGATGGATACCTGGTTTAGCATTCGCATAGATTGGTCCATCATAAAATACAAAGTCTTCACAACCTTCTCTATTTTTAATAGTCTTATCTAAGATATTCATATTCTTCCAATTACTTGATATTTTGTTTTCTACTTCACTTGTAGAACTTTTACTTAATTCTTTATATTTCATAAACTCATTCCCTCCCAAAGTATAAATCCATAATAAATTAACAATAGCGTCATCATTATAATACTTTCAAACTTACCTATCTTATTTCTAATAGGTGCGAATATTATAAGTATAATTGTTGACGTTATAAAATTAAATGCATCAATAACTGATAATGAAGACATATTTAATTTTCCTACTATTATAACAGGAATTGCAAGTGTAATGCAAATATTAAATATATTACTTCCTAAAATATTACCAATTATTGCATCTTCATCATTATTTTTCATAAAGTGGTAGCACGTAATTAACTCAGGTATTGAAGTCGCAAAAGCAATTAATGATGCACTTATTAGTTTTAAACTAACTCCATATGTAGATATCTTATAAGCCATATCTACTGTAAATATGCTTCCTACAAATACCATCGCAAAGCCCAATATTGAAAGTATTAAGGCATATCTCTTACTATATTTAGGATCTTCATATGTCTTAAATTCTTTCCTATTTTTAATAATTGTATACATGTAATATAGATATACAATAAAGAATAATACCAGTACTAATGCATCAGATCTAGTAAGAATATTACTCTTACTAGGACTTATTAAATCATCAAGTGATAATATAATAAATAAAGCAGCAGTCATTATCGATAATGGCAATTCTTTTTTTATTACTGTAGTAGTAAGTTTAAGTGGCTTTATAAAACTTACTATACTAAGTATTAATAGTATATTAATTATATTACTACCTATTACATTAAATATAACTATATCATTATATCCTTTAATAATTGCTCTAATACTTACAAGTAATTCTGGTATTGAGGTTGCAAAAGCAATAACCGTAAGACCAGTTGCAAGTGTAGAATTATGTAATCTATTAGATAAGTCTTTTAATCCTTCTATCATAATAGATGTACCAACTACTAAAAACATAATACCTACAAACAAACATATTGTAACTAACATAAACTCTCCCATAAAGTAGAATCATTTTCTAATACTTCAATATAGTTACTACCTAAACTATTCTTGAGTTCTTCAAACTTAGTTTTAAAATCTTCATAATCATTAATAAACATATCTAAATAATCAACAACTAAATCTTTAGCAAAATAAATGCCATTATTAATTAAATATTTATATATTTTACTTAAATTATCAACATCTATTTTTTTTACTAATTCGCTATCAAACGTATCAATAATATTTTTAATTTCATCTTCATTAAACATGTTTCTCACTTCTTTCCTTTAATAAATCATTAGGCATCGGATATAACTGAACTAACTTTTTAATATCTATATTATATCTTTTCTTTGCAACACTACTTGTAATTGAAAAGAAAGGATGAAGTTTCATATTATCTACAAGCGGGATATTGTGTTCAATTAAATAACTACCAATCGCATATACCTGATTAAGAGGCTTTCTAACTAAATTTACAGTCATAAATTTTTCAATATTAAAATACTTACATAATTCAATTGAAAACCTAATTTTCTCAGGGTTAATCATTAAAATACTAGCTGTAAGCAAATTACTATATATTGGATTATCCCACTCTTCCATATGTATAACTTTCTTAATATTCTTATAACTTGCATTCCAAATACTTGAAGTTAGTAACGTACTAAATTTTTGTTCTTCCCACTCTGACATTGATAATATTTCTTTTACCTCTTTTGAACTTGAGTTCCATATCGCCGATGTTAACAACGATTTAAACTTTGCATCAGACCACTCTGGCATTGAAATAATTGATTTTACCTCTTTGGAATTTGATTTCCATATATTTGAAGTTAATAATGGCTTAAATTTTTCGTCAGACCACTCCGGCATTGAAAGAATTGATTTTACCTCTTTGGAATTTGTTTTCCATATTGTTGAGGTTAACAACGGTTTAAATTTTTCGTCAGACCACTCAGACATTGAGAGGATTGATTTTACTTCTTTTAAATTTGAGTCCCATATTGTTGAGGTTAATAAATTAGAATACTCCATCTTATTCCAATATTCTAAGTTTAGTATTTCTTTTATTTCTTCAGCACTCAGTTGAAAAGTATTAGAACATAATAATTTTTTATATTTATCATTTTTCCATTCATCTAAGGATAAAATATTCATTATTTTCTTATATGATGAACGATTAAAAGCTTTTCCCTTTATATTTTCTAATGATATACCTAACTCATCACACTTTTTCTTTATACTATCTAATTCAATACTATTAACCATATTAACCTCCAAAAAAAATTTCTTATAATATAGGGACGACAACAATACAAGTTATCGCGGTACCACCCTATTTTATAAGAAACTTATACACTTAACATTATAACGCATTACCGATAAAACATCAGAAGTGATCTATATATTACTAGTAATTAGTTTCCACCTGCCACTAACTCTCTTGATACATCATAATATACCGTCTTCATCATTTGTTTTAAAAATTAACTTTTTCTATATCTTCTATCATTGCTAGTTGTGCTTGTAATAAATCTTTTAATTTTCTTTTATACACTACAACATTTCTTCTAATACGACTAGCTTCTACTTCAGCTTTTTCTGCTTCAAGTAATGCTTCATTTACAATTCTTGATGCATTCTTTTTCGCATTATCTATTATTACTTCACTTTCACGATATGCATTAGATTTAATTTGGTCAGAAGTTTTTTGAGCCATCATTATTGCTTGTCTTAATGTGGACTCCATACGTTCATATTGCGCAATCTTATCCCTAAGTTTATTAGTTTCAGACATATGCATCTGTAACTCCATAATCTTTTTATCACGCAATTTAATCTCTCTATCTTTTTCTTTAATTAGTTTAACCATTTTGTCTACTTGTTTAATTACATTATCCAAAAAACGATTAACCTCGCTTGGATCATATCCACGCATGGTTCTAGTAAACTTCTCCATATTATCTCCTCTAAACGAAATTTATTAATGAAAGTGAATGTATTTTATCATAAAATTTTATTTTTTACAACTATTACCATTCAGTATTTATATCATCATTATCATATATGTCTTTACCAGTTGTTTCTTCTGTAATTTTACCTTGAACATTGATATTATTTGGAGTACATAAGAATATTCCTCCACCAATCTTTTGTAAATCTCCACCTATTGCATATATAGTACCACTTAAAAAGTCAACTATTCTTTTAGCTTGATCACTTGTTACTCTTTTAAGGTTAACTACAACTGTATTTCTTTTCTTTAAATGATCAGCAATTTGTTGTGATTCAGAAAACGCACGTGGCTCAAGTAATATCATTTTAGTTCCACCATTCTCATCATATGCATCCTCTGTCTTTATATCATAATATTCATTTTCCTTTATCTCATTTTCATCATTATTATCTTTGTTCATTAAATTTTTAATAAAACCCATTTTTTCTCCTCCAATTCTTATACACTGTAAACATTTTACCATAATTTATTTTAAAATGAAACTATTTTTTCTAATTTTCTAAACTTAATTTCCTCAACCTATTTGTAATAGTAGGATCTATTGTCTTTAATACATTTAAAGTATTAGCTAGTGACTTTTTGTATTCACCTTTATAAAATAGTTGTTCTGAGGCATTTAACTCTTTATTTAACTCATTAAAACTACTACGATATCTATTACCATATACAATAGCCGCTTCACTCATTCTAGCATACTTTAATAAGTCATTAGTTTTTGCATACAACTTTAATACTAAATCTCTTGCTGTATCAACGCGAGTATTTAAAACATCTATTGTAATTGGTTTTTTAGCTAGTTCTTTTACTATTTCATTCATTGCAAGAGATGCTTCTTTTAACTCAATATAATAACTATTAGGTATTACAGGCAAGTTGTAATCACGCATTTTATCTTTTGATTCTTTAAGTACCATCTTAATCTCTTCTAATTGATGACGCGCTCTTACTTCATCATCTCTCATTGTACCTATTTCATTAAGTGCACTATCTAATTTTTCTTCAGAAAGTCCTAGTTCTTTACTTAATCCTTCCACTTCACTAAGTAACTGAGAATAAGCAAATGTATGGTTACCAGTATGATCTCCTAGTGCTTTATAATTCTCATTTATTTTAACTAAAGACTCACTTACTTCTTTAATTAGTTTTACTTTTTCATCAGTAAGATTATAGATATTAGTTAGATTATCTATTGATTCATTAATCTCACCTACTACCTCATTCATCTTATCTAATCTTTCTTTAAATGAATCTAGTTTAGCATGATAGCTAGCTCTTGCTCTTTTTTCATTTTCAAAATCAATAAACAATGAATCAAAATAATCAAGTAATACTTTAAGTTCATATAAACTATCTTGTAAATTTAATGACTTAGTACGACTAATTACATCTTTAATCTTATTGTTAGCTTCAGTTACATTATCTTCAACATTTAAATAATCAAGCGGATAATTATCACCTACCATAGAGTTATATATATTTACAATCTCTTCCATTCGTTTAGGAAGTACATTGTATACAAGTAGTACTATTGAAGGAACTTCTTCTATAACTATTTCCATATGTTTTAAAAGTTCATCAATAATCCCTATAATAGTTGCAACCTCATCAAATTCATTATTATCCATAATAGTTTCAAAGTCTTCAAATCTTTTAGCTATTACTTCAAACTGAGCCTGTACTACTCCAGCAAACTTACCATATGAACTCTTACTTGCAGAAAACTTATCATATAACTCACGATACTGAGCCCTATATTTCGTAATTGCGCTTCTACTCTTAGATTCACTATTAGTTATTTCTTTAATCTCACCTAGTAAGAATTCTGAGTTAGTTTTCACTTTATATAGTTCCATCTCTAATTTAGCTATCTTATATATAGTACTTTTATAATCTTTTTGTTTTAATGAATACTCAGCATCAAGTAACATATTAGATAGATTAGGAACTTGTGTTTCTTTTATATCTTTTAGTCTTTCACTCCATTCATTATACATAACTTCTAACTTCTCATTATTTAAGAATGATTCTACTTTAGCAAGTTCAGGTACAATCGGACTTGATGCTATTTTATTCTTTTCTATTTCAAGTGCGGATAACGCATGTTTCATAACTCTTTTTTTACGACTACGAATAATGATAATCATTGTAATTATTGATACCATTACTGCCGCTAATGATATAATTATCACTACTCTTGGATCATTTAGATTTATCATTTTTACCACCTTACTACGATTGTACCATAAAAAATTACTTTTTTCGACTATTTTTTCTAAATTTATTATAAAATGTGATTATTTCTTATTGACAACGCATAAAAAAATTCTTATAATACTAGGGTGAGTGCAGGAACTTTAAGGTAATTAACGTGGATATTATCTTTAGGATTTATCGGTAGTCTTTCTGCAAAGATGAAGATATTAGTATATTCACCCTAGTTATTTGTAAAGTGCGCACCTCGAAGAAAGGAGATGCGAAAATGTCAAGATATACAAAGTCAACTTACCGTAAGAGTCGTCGTTTAGGTTTCTCTACTTTAGAAACTGGTAAAGAATTAGCTAAGAAACCTTACGCACCAGGTATGCATGGACAGAAACGTGCTAAAAAATTATCTGATTACGGAGTACAGTTACAAGAAAAACAAAAAGTTAGATTTATGTATGGACTAAACGAAAAACAATTTAAGAAAACTTTCGTTGAAGCTGGTAAACTTAAAGGTGTACATGGTGAAGATTTCTTAAAATTACTAGAAAGTCGTTTAGACAACTTAGTATATCGTATTGGGTTTGCAACTACAAGACGTGGAGCAAGACAACTAGTTAACCATGGACATATTACTGTTAATGGTAAAAAAGTTGATATTCCATCTTATAGATGTAAAGTTGGTGACAAAATTTCTGTTAAAGAATCTGATAAAGAATTAGCAATCATTAAATCTTCATTAGAAGCTTTAAAGAAAAGAGTTGAGTTCATTAACTATGACGAAGCTAAAATGGAAGCTACTTATGTTAGATATCCAGAAAGAAGCGAACTTAATGCAGATATCAATGAATCATTAATCGTTGAATTCTACAACAGATAAAAAGCACAATCACGTGCTTTTTTCATTTACCTTTTCTCCTAATATTTTAGAATATAAATAGTCTATCTCTACTCTTTTACTTTCCCCAGTACTTGCTAAATAGTTATTATAATCATTTTCCATTTCCTCTTTAGTCTTTTTAACAACATTGCCATTTTCTACTTTATATTCTAGTTTTAATAGTGGATATCTATTTAACTCATCTATAGTTAATTCTATACCGTTAAATATTTCATCTACAGATGTACTGTCCCCATTTAACACTCTATTCTCATTTTGAGCATTTTCATACTCTTTCTTCATCATTTCAATGCAATAATCATTATTTTCTTTTGACAATCCTAAGTTTAATACGTTTAAATAGTCAAGTAATCCTTTATATTCCCTGTATCTTGCTTCTGACTCATCTGAATAATAGTAATAATTGTCGTTATAATAATTAGGATATCTCTTACTTATAATACTTTCTTTACTCTGTAGTAAAAGTAAATAATTAACTATCTCACCAGTATGTTTATAATATCTTTGATATGTATGAGTACATTCATGAAATATAAGCATAAGTAACTGTGAATAAGCTTTTTTATTTAAATAATTATTTACAGTTTCCTCATTTAATCTAATCAAGCTATATAAGTTATCACCATTCGCATCATCTAATTTAGTATAAATACACTCTGGATTTCTAACTTTAATTCCTAAATACATTTCTGTAAAATGCTTGATAAGTATTTTCTTTTTATCATTACTAATATCAAGCTTATCTTGTATCATAAATCTCATCATAATTGTAATCATTGTATTTTTAATACTTATATTTACCATATTACTACTTATAATATTAATAAATAACTCTGCGTCATCAGGAGAAATACTATTTCCAAACTTATTATCTATAAGCCATTTATATTTATTATTAAGTATATCGCCTACATTATAATCATTTATTATAGTATTTATTTCTTTTATACCTAAATCACTAATAGATAATAGATTAACTAATGTTTTATCATCAATGTTATTTGTAGTTTTTAAAACACCAACAAGCTTATCAATTAATTCTTTTAAGTTATCATTTACATGGTCGCAATAAAGACACTTACAATTATCATATTTAGTTGCTCCACAACCCTCACATTTCTTATTATTTTTAATCTCTCTTATTATTTCTTCTATCATATTTTATTTCCTTCTTATTAAAAATCTAAATCCAATAACGGATATATATCTATATTAGGTTCTTCATACGGATGAACAAGTTTTAATTTAGCTACAACATCTTTTACTTTTTTACTCTCACAAGTTACTTCTAATCTTATCTCATCAACAAACTCTAACTTGTTATTTGCGCCTATATACGGATGAGCTTGTTCATTTGGCATAAATGTTCCCACGCATTTTATAGAAGTAGTACAATATGTATAATTTTCAATAATACCTGCTCCCACACTACACATAGCCTCTCTTACGCTATCTACATTATCAACAGGAACCATAGTAACTATTTTACACTTATTAAATGTCATATTTATCAATTCTCCTAACAATAGTATTATAGGATAAAACTATTAGATAGTCAAAATTATCTATCATAGATTATATTTGATATCTCAAGTAAATTTAAATATTCATACTCATTTAATTCATTATTAATAGTAAGATATATTTTATTATTGTTAATACTTATTTTTAACTTATCTATATAGTTATCTATATAACAAATATCGTCTATCTCATATAGAAACTTGCTTTTAACTTTCTTCATTCTAATAGCTATAGTATCATTAAAGTAATCATAATAATCATTATCTTCTTCTATTTTTAATACTGCTCCATAATATTTATCTATATAAACAGTTATATTGTAATATCCTTTAATATCTATTTTATAATGTTTCTTTAATCTTAATAATAAACTCTTTAAATCCCTTTCTAACGCTTTCGTATTACTGAAATCCATATCAATAATGTTATACTTATTTAAATATACGATATAAGTATTATCTATAAAATCTATTTTCATACATCACCTAAAGTATTGTATGTAAAAAAAAGAATTATGTATCTACATAGTTCTTTCTATCTTATCATATATCTCTTTTTTACCTTGCTTAGTAACATTAGAAAACATAACAAAATCATCTCCAACTACTAAGTCTAAATCAGATAAAATTATATTTCTTTGTTTTTGATGTGAAGTAATACCTACCTTATCACTCTTAGTACCGACAATAGTAACAGGGATTTTATAGTGTTTTAAATAGTTATACATAAGCAAGTCATCATTAGATGGTTTATGACGAAAATCTACAAGCATAAATACTTGTTTTAAATTAGGTCTATTTTGAATATAGTCTTCCATCATTAAACCAAATTTCTTTTGCTTTTTTTTACTTAACATTGCAAATCCATACCCTGGTGCATCTACTAAATAATAATCATCATTAACTAAATAAAAATTTATTGTTTGAGTTTTACCTGGAGTTGCAGAAGTTCTTGCATAATTCTTTCTATTTATTAAAGTATTAATAAAACTACTTTTACCCACATTAGATCTACCAACAAGTAAGTACTCTGGTTTGTTATCAGTTGGATATTGACTACGTCTAACCGCACTAATTACCATTTCTACACTATTAATACGCATATAATCACCTCTAGTAACAAATACATTATAACAAAATTAATGAGTACAGTCAAAAAATTTTCTTACAATAAGAAATATATAGTACAATATATAGATTATATTTCCAATAACTATTTCTGAATATATATTATATAAAATTAGATAATGATTATTTGCAAGATAATAAGTCATAAACAAACTAAATAATATAAGCATTAAACTAATTATATAAATAATACAATTTAATTTATAATATCTATCCTTAAACAAGATAATTGTGCTTACTACAAGAAAGACAATACTATTTAAAAAGTAAAAGTATATATTATAAATACTATGATTAAATATTTCTACATTAAATAAATGATAGCTATAATTTATTAATATAAGTATACAAATAATTATATTAATAATAAGTACTATATACTTTATCACTCTACTTCTATTTAATAACAATAGTAAAAGTATTATAGAACTAATAATTATAAATATATATACACGATATCCTAAGATACTATCTACTAAACTAGAAAATAAGTAACTAATATTATTTTTTATGTACATAAGTTAATACATCACCAGTCATATCACTAGGAATACTAAGTCCTATAATATCAAGTACTGTAGGAGCAACATCACCTAGTTTTCCATCTTTTACTTCATATTTAGTATCAGTTACAATAAATGGCACTAAACTCTTTGAATGGCTAGTTATTACGTTATTATTTTCATCTAACATATAGTCACAATTACCATGATCTGCAGTAAGCACTAAAGTCATATCTATCTCTTTACATTTCTTATATATCTTACCAATACATTCATCAAGCACTTCAACTGCCTTAACTGTAGCATCAAAATTACCAGTATGTCCTACCATATCACCATTAGCAAAGTTTAAAACTATAAAGTCATATTTATCGATATTATCAAGTAATTTTTCAGTAACTTTATATGCACTCATCTCGGGCGCTAAATCATAGGTAGCTACTTTAGGAGATGGCACTAGTATTTTAATCTCTTTATCATAATCAATCTCACAACCACCATCAAAGAAAAATGTAACATGAGCATACTTTTCTGTTTCTGCAATTCTAAGTTGTGATAAATTATTCTTTTCAATCACACTACCAAGTATGTTATCTAATTTAGGATCATTAAAGGCATAAGGGGCTTTAACAGATTCTACTACTGGCATCATGCTAAGTACTTTTAAATTATTAAATCTTTTAACTTCCATATCATTAAACTCTGGATTTGTAAGAGCTGTTAACATCTCTCTTATTCTATCCTTACGGAAGTTAAATGTAATAAATCCATCGTTATCTTCAACAGTAGAATTTAAACTAAATAAAGTGGGAGGTAAAAACTCATCTGTTATACCTTGATCATAATTATAATCTAAGTATACTTTAATATTATCTTTATTATAATATTCGCCATGACCATTTACTATTACGTTATACGCTTTAAATAATCTATCATAATTATTATCTCTATCCATACCATAATAACGTCCACCAATAGTAGCTATCTCACCTATTCCTAACTCTTTAATCTTATTTTCTAATATAGTTATATATTTATAACTACTTTTAGGATCTACGTCCCTACCATCAGTAAGCGCATGAATATATACTCTATTTACATTATTTTTTTTACACATTTCAAGTAAGGCAAGTAAATGATTAATGTGAGAGTGCACACCACCATCACTAAGAAGACCAAATAAATGTAATTTAGAATTGTTCTTTTTAACATGATTTAATACATCTAATATTTCTTTATTCTCAAAGAAGGATTTATCTTCAATTTTTTTATCTATCATTGTAAGCGGCTCTAAAACAATTCTTCCCGCTCCAATATTCATATGTCCTACTTCACTATTACCCATTTGACCAGCAGGTAATCCTACAGAAAGACCACTAGCTTCTAACTTTGAATTAGGATAATGATTAAACAAATAGTCTATATTAGGCTTTTTTGCAGCATTAAATGCATTCCCTTTATTCTCACTTCTAATTCCTACTCCATCTAATATCATCAATAAAACTTTTTTCATATCATCACTCTTTCTAAATTAATTATATCATTAAAATAAAAGAAAGTGAATTATTCTTCACCTTCAATAGTTATTTCCTTCTTTAATGATTCAGTCTTAATAGGAGCAGTAATTAAAAGTGTACCATTTTTAAATTCTGCCTTAATTGCATCTTCATCAATATCCCCTAAATAGAAAGATCTTTTATATTCTCCATATTTACGTTCACGACGAATATACTTTTTATCTTCATCTTTCTCTTCTTTTTCCTCATTTTTCTTAGCAGATACAGTAATTGTTCCTTTATGACACTCGATTTTAATATCATCTTTTGTAAATCCTGGAATATCCATTTCTAGATGATATTTATTATCTTGCTCATAAATATCACAACTCATATCCTCCATTCTATCAAGGCCAAACATACTATCATATAAAAATCTACTTGGTAACATATCATCATCCCTTTCTTATTTATTATGAACCAAATATAAAATTTTAGTACATTTATGTAACCTTCCTGATTACAAATACATGATAGCACATTTTCTAGCACTTGTCAAGAGGGAGTGCTAAGAAAATTCAAAAAAAGAAGTTGAATAAATCAACTTTATAACCAAACACCAAATATTATCGCACTCATACTAAGAACTAATCCCACTATCCAGAATGCCTTAACAATATCTGTTTCTTTCCAACCTAGTTTTTCCATATGATGATGATAAGGTGTCATCAAGAATACTTTTTTATGAAAGAATACCATCGATACTATTTGTATTAAACATACTACTGTTTCAAAAATAAATACAAGCATTACTACTATAAATGTAATTTCATGTTTTGTAATTATTGCAATTGCAGCAAGAGTGGCACCCAAGGCAAGACTACCAGTATCTCCCATAATTACTTTAGCTGGATGTGTATTAAATACTAAGAATCCTATTAAACTACCAACTAGTACAAATATGAATATCGCGATATCTTCCGTACCAGTTATGGCAAATGAATTCCAAGATATTAGTGCGAATGCAAGATATGCAATAACTGCAAGACCTCCAGCTAAACCATCAAGTCCATCTGTAATATTAACAGCATTACTACTAGCAACTAACATAAATAATATAAATATACCATAGAACCATCCCATATTAATAGTTATACCTAATGTATGTATTTCAAGTACTGCTTCTGCTCCACTATGCATATATACATAGAAGAATATTAAAGCAACTATAGCTTGCATACTTAATTTCTGTATTTCTGTAAGACCTATATTATTCTTTCTTTTAATAATTAAATAGTCATCAATAAAACCTATTAACGCATAAGATAAGAATACAAAGAGCACCAGAAATAAGTTAGTCGAGACTGTTGCTTTCTTAAGTACAATAAGTATTGCCATCGTTATTAATGATGATAATATAAATATTATACCTCCCATAGTAGGAGTACCTGCTTTTTCCTTATGTTTCTTACTTAAATAAATACTTTCTACTTGTTTTACATTTTTCTTTAACATTGGTATTACAATTAAACCTATAATTACTGCTACAATAAATCCAATCATTATTGCCAGTACTGCTTTAGTCATTACTAACACATTATCACTCTTTTCTACTATTTATTAATATAATCTAGGACTACTTCTTTATCACTAAAATGATGCTTAACACCATTAATCTCTTGATAATCTTCATGTCCTTTTCCTAATATTAATAGTATATCACCTTTTTTTAGCATTTGTATACCCTTTATAATTGCTTTTTTACGATTTATCTCAATTTCATAGTTAAAACTGTCAAGTAATTGTATCATGTCAAGAATTATATCATACGGATCTTCATATCTAGGATTATCAGTTGTATAAATAACATAATCAGAATTAGCGAGCGCAATTCTACCCATATACTTTCTTTTACTATTATCTCTATTACCTCCACAACCAATAATAGTAATTACTCTATTATTATTCTTTACCGCATTAATTACTTTCTCAACTGCATCAGGAGTATGTGCATAATCTATTATAATAGTAGAATCATTATAATTAATCTTCTCCATTCTACCAGGCGCACTCTCTAAAGAACTAACTACACTAGTAATAGTATCACAATCTATATTTAATAATTCTAATATAATTATAACTACACATATATTATATATATTATAATTCCCTATTAGTTTAGTATTATACATAATATTATTTACTTTAAAACTACCATTATTTATATCACTAATCTTATAATCTCCAGATACTCCATAAGTAACACAATTATCCGTAATAAAATGTTTATAATACTTATCATCACTATTAATAATACTAACTCCATTATCTTTAAGCATATCAAATAACTTTAATTTACACTTTAAATACTCATCCATAGTCTTGTGAAAATCTAAGTGATCATGTGTTAAATTAGTAAATATAGCATAATCAAACTCTAAATACTTAACTCGATTATAATACAAACCTTGACTACTAACTTCCATTACTACATACTCTACGTTATTTCTAACACACTCAATTAACATGTGATACAAACTTAATATATCAGGAGTAGTATTAATATTATCATACTTATTACCATCCATATAAAAACCAATAGTACCAATATAAGCACAACTAATACCTACTTTATTTAATGCCTGATATATTAAAAAAGATGTAGTAGTCTTACCATTAGTACCAGTTATACCAATAAGCTTTAAATTCTTAACTATATCTACATACTTATTCTTAATATAACTATCTAAATAATCCTTAGTACTATCTACAAACTCTATATTATCATAATCATAATTACCATACTCACATATTACTCTACTACATCCTCTATTAATTGCATCTTTAATATAATCATGACCATCCCCATTAATACCACAAGTAGCAATAAAAGTGTCTCCTCTTCTTACCTTCCTAGAATCATTCTGTAACATAAAAAACACCTCAGTATATTTTATTCTTAAATATAACTGAGGTTAATTTACTACATCGATAATTGATAAGGACTTTGTTCTGATCCATCACCTGACGTTATTTTAACAGATGATGATAGATATAAAGTTGGACGGACTAAATAGGTTGCCGAAACACCACTAGCACGTTTAAGATAGTTTGATACTCCACCATCTTGGCGAAGCATGAAAGCATCCGCCCTAAAATTATAACGAGGAGATAAAAACCATTCTATTCCATTACTATTATTTCCATATATCCAGCCATTAACTGGATTTCCACCTGGCGTGTAACATCTGCTACACGAATTATAGCAAGTCTCATCTACTCCTAAAGCATATGTATAATAATTATCGCTTGGATACATTAAAGCTATTTTTTGTATGTAACTCTCGTTGCTTCCATTATTTACATTAACACCTCTTTCCCAACTATAAAATATTTCCGTACCTTCACCACTTACAGTTTCATGGGCTCCTAAATAGTATTTTGCGCTTTCTATCATAGCTTTTTCATCGTTGACAATACTATCATAATAATCGCCATTTAAATAAGTATTTAAAGATGCAGACCCCCATTCATTAGTACCGTTTGTATTCCAAGCCATGCGATTATCTAAGTGATTATTTCTAATGATTTTAATTCTCTGTTGAAAAATTTCATTTTCACCTTCTACCGTAAATACTCCAATGATTCTCCATAATTCATTACCGTTAAAATACACATAATTATTTGGATTTGCTCCTATGTACCTATAATCTGTTAAAGCTTCAGTTTGTTCTGTTGCAGGATGTTCAAATGTATACATCTCTTTAGTATTTCCATCTGTATAGTTTGTTACTGTTATAGGATTTGCTTTTGCGAGTAAATCATTAACTGCACTAGGTGGATTTACTATCTCACCATAATGATAATATCCATCTTCTGTATCATCGTTAACAGTTACTCCTGCTACTTTACAGTTAGTCATATATATTGTTCCATCATAATTAACTGTAACGTCACATGACACATTTTTACCTTTGTAATCTAGTGTTAAAGTAGTGTAATCTTCAACTGGACTACCATTTGTATTAAAGTATGCAAGTGAAGCTTTCTTTAAGGCATCTCCATACATATCTACATATTCTTCGTTTGTTAAATCTCTAGTACCGTAGTGATAACATCCATCTTCAGTTGATGAGTCTTTAACATCTACATTATTTACTTTACACTCTGATAAGTATAATCCTCCATTTTCTTTCATAGCCATTACATTACATACTACATTAGAACCACTATACTCTATCTTAAGATTAGGTAGTTGTTCATTTGTTGGAAATGTACCTGTATCTAGTAAATATGATGCAATAGCTAACTCTACTGATCTTCCATATGCATCTACACTTCTTTTTCTCGCACTTATTTTAGCTTTTCTTATAATATTCATTACTAGTGGTGTTACGATAAGTGCTAGTATTGCCATAATTACAAGTACTGCAATCAATTCAATAAGCGTAAAACCACGTTTTCTTCTAATCTTTATCATTTCTTCACTACCTTTCTAAAATTATTATAACACAGATTAGTCACAATGTACACTATTAGTGTGTACAAAAGTATATTGTTTATTCATGCTATCTTGCATCACCTTACCTTCTAGTCCTATTATACTAAAAAAAAAAAAAAAAAAGTCAAGCCTGTTTTACAATTTTCTTGAACTTTTGCAATTATCTTACCTCTTGCTATGCACAAAACAATATATTCAAAAATTAAATTTTAGAATAATTGCTATTTTTTCCGGTCCTAGGATCTTCCGGAAGTTTTCGTATTTTCCAGGATTTTCCTATTCAAAAAGTGGGTC
>CAMVPJ010000019.1 GCA_947169395.1 uncultured Caryophanales bacterium | reverse complement strand
AAATGTGTAAAAGACTAGTTTCGACTAGTCTTTTTTGGTATAATTTTTGTAGGAGGAATAGAGATGGATTTACAAAAATTAAAATTAGAATTAATTGAGCAAAGAAAATCTAAATTTAAAGGTAACATTTATCATTTTTCACAAGTTAATTTTGCATATAATTCAAATAAAATTGAAGGTGGAAGATTAACAGAAGATGAAACTGAAGAGATATTTGAAACAGATTCTTTTATTCCAAAAAGTGATGAGGCAATAAAATTTGATGATTTAACTGAAATGAAAAATCATTTTAGATTATTTGATTATATACTAGATAATATTAATGAAAATCTTACAAAAAATAATATAATTGAAATGAACAAGATACTAAAGAGAAATACTACGGATGAAGAAAACCCAAGATATAATGTTGGAGGATTTAAAGTAGTCCCTAATAAAATAGGATTAATTAATATCATTAATACGTCAAGCCCAGAAGATGTAGAAAAGGATTTAGATGATTTATTAAGATGGTATAAAAAACTAAGTGTAGTAACAATTGAAGATATTATAGAATTTCATGTAAGATTTGAAAGGATTCATCCTTTTGGTGATGGGAATGGTAGAGTTGGACGTATTATTATGTTTAAAGAATGTTTAAAAAACAATATCATGCCATTTATAGTATTAGATAAAGATAAACCATATTATATGAGAGGATTAAAAGAATATAAAAATGATAAAATGTTTTTAATAGATACTATCAAAAATGAACAGGATATATATGAAAAAGTTTGTGAAGAATTATTAGATTTTAATTTGAAGTCAAAACCTAATATGAATGACAAGGATATATAAAGGTCAATTTAGTAAAAAAAATTTTGCTACTCGAACAATGCAGTAACAAAAGCTGCAATCAAGTCTGGAAAACAAAACAAAATTTAAAAAAAAGCTTGAATTTAATCGCTTAGGTAGGGTAAAATATATGAAATGAGAGAAGCAAGACTATTTTGACTTCAAGAATTAAATATATTGGAGAGATAGAAATGAAATTAGATACAATTAGCATATTAACTGATGAAGTAGCACAAACATTAGTTGACAAACATATACATTTTACTTGGCATCAAAAAGACCATACACTATTTACTTTGCCAGGTAAGGTCTTAAACTATAAGGATGGTATTCTTTTAATTGATACACTAGATATCATATATGATGAGAAGCCTTCCAAACAACATAGTAATATCAACGAAAATGTCGCTAATATTGGTATTGATAATATAAGGGATGTCTTTGTGTTCGATAGATATACAAAACATTTTTGGGAACTCTTGGAACCTATCAATGAATCAGATATAAATAAAAAAATGTTCAAAATTGAAGATATATATGGAAATTCAATTGTTTCTAAGATACTTAGAGAAGATGTTTTATCAATTACTATAATGATAGATGATGAACCATATGATTATCCTACATACTTTATACGAAGCATTGAACCATTAAATAAACTAAAAAAGTAAAAACAGAAAATATAATCGATGTTATTAACTTAAGGAATACAGCTTAAAAAAGTTGTATTTTTTGATATACATAAATGTAAAAAATAAAGAGGTAACAATGAAATATATAGTCAAATGATGGTTTATAATATAATATAATCCAATCTATATTTAATGACTTAGAAAATAATATTAAACAGGAAAAATACAAACACCAAATGAAAATCAACATAAATATGGCTATTGGTTTTGTAAAAAGGTTTCTAGTAAAAATATTAATTGAAAATGATGATAATGTAAGAAAAAGATTATCAGAGCAACTATTTAATAATATTCTTGAAAATATTGTATCTATAAGAAAAAAATAGACATAGTCCGAGAACCGATAACAAGAAAAATAAGCATCCAACAAATAAAAAAAAATCTATACAATTAACAATATTCCTATTTAGTTTGGAGTAAGGGGATTTATGCTCTAATATATATATTTATATAACAAAAAAAGTTTAAGAATTTTAATTCTAACTATTAAACTTTCTTGAGTTAATAACATTGAAATATAATCCTGTTTTTGGCTTATTGTTATTAAGCAAAATATATTAACTTAAAATAAGAAGAAATTTCAAAATTAATAGTGACAAACAATTAATTGTTGCATAAAAAAGAAGAAAGACCAACCAACGCAAAGTTATTTCTTTCTTCTAATCAATACAAACCATCAAATTCATATAGAAAGTGATGTGTCGATATAATAACATATAATTCAAAAAAATAAAAATCAGTTACAAATCTAACTATATATGATACCGATCCTATTAAATATGCAATTTCTTGTTATTATAATTATTGTGATTGTAATAGTTTTAGTGATTTAAAATGTCCTTGTTGTGGCAATCAAAGAAAAAATAATAAATAGTTTGTTTGGTATTTAACAGATATATAGGACTTAGTATATTTCTAGATAATAATAGAAGTATACGTGATACGGAGATATTTATTTTAAGAATAAGTTTCTCCTTTTTTGTATAATGTGAATTATACTTTGTAATAAATAGTTTTAAACTGTATTGACTAAGTGTAAAAATAATGATAGAATATATTCGTAAATCAACGAAGGAGACTAGTAGTAAAAGTAATTGATGTAGAGAGTTAGTGGTTGGTGAAAACTAATGAAGATCTTTTATGAATCTACTCTGAAGAGAAATGAAAACATTTACGTATATGCGCGTTAAGCTAAAGAGTCTAAGAAGAGTGGTACCACGAGTTATTCGTCCCTTTATCTTGGACTCTTTTTGTTAAGAAAGGGTGATAGAATGATAGATATTAAATTGATTAGAGAAAATGCGGATTTAGTAAAAGAGAATATTAAAAAGAAGTTTCAAGATAAGAAAATAGGATTAGTTGATGAGGTTAAAGAATTAGATTTAAAAGCTCGTGCTCTTCAAACTGAAGGAGATAATCTAAAAGCAGAAAAGAATAGATTAAGTAAAGAAATTGGAATACTTATGAAAGATGGTAAAGTTGATGAGGCAAATAAAGTTAAAGAGAAAGTTGCAGCTAGTGCGAAGAGAATTAGTGAAATAGATGATATTTTACCTAGTATTCAAGCTGATATTAAAAATAAGATGATGATGATTCCAAATATTATTGCGGAAGATGTACCAATCGGTGAAGATGATTCTAAGAATGTAGAAGAGGCAAGATTTGGTGATCCGGTAGTTCCTGATTATGAGATACCATATCATTCAGATATAATGGCTAGTTTTAATGGTCTCGATAAAGATGCTGCTGGACGTGTAAGTGGTAATGGATTTTACTATTTAATGGGTGATATTGCTAGACTTCATTCTGCTGTACTTGCATATGCAAGAGATTTTATGATAGATAAAGGATTTACTTATTGTATTCCACCTTATATGATACATGGAGCAGCAGTAGATGGTGTTATGTCTTTCGAGGAAAAAGATAATATGATGTATAAAATTGAAGGGGAAGATTTATATTTAATTGGTACTTCTGAGCACTCAATGATCGCAAAATTTAAAGATCAATTATTAAGTGAAAAAGACTTACCAATTACTATGACATCATATTCTCCATGTTTTAGAAAAGAAGTAGGAGCTCACGGAATTGAAGAACGTGGTGTATATAGAATACATCAATTTGAAAAGCAAGAGATGGTTGTAATATGTAAACCTGAAGATAGTGAAGCTTGGTATGATAAAATGTGGAACTATTCAGTTGAATTATTTAGAAGTCTAGATATACCTGTTAGAAAGCTTGTATGTTGTTCTGGTGATTTAGCTGATTTAAAATATCGTTCTTGTGATATCGAGGCTTGGAGCCCTAGACAGAAGAAGTATTTTGAAGTATGTTCTTGTTCAAATCTAACTGATGCTCAGGCAAGAAGACTTGCGATTAGATATAAAAAGGAAAATGGAGAAAAAGAGTTTGCTCATACATTAAACAACACTGTAATTGCTCCACCTAGAATGTTGATTGCATTTTTAGAAAACAATTTACAGGAAGATGGAAGTGTAAAAATACCATCTGCTCTACAACCTTATATGGGTGGTAAAGATAAAATTGAAAGATCTATATAGGTCTTTTTAAATTTGACAGAAAGTTATTATTTTGTTAATATATACCGCGTGGTGATTTTATGTATATAAACTATTATGAATTAAGAAATTTTGTAGATATGTTATTTAAAAAGTATAAAGAAAATGATATAAAAGGTATGTTTAATGTTATAAATAATTGTAGTTTTATTAATGTTATTGGGGATGCAATAAATATTGATATAGAAAATGATAAATATAAATTGTACTTTTACAATAGATATATTGGTACTATGAAAAGTGATTTTAAATACGATGTAAATAATTTAAAAACTAAAATTAATATTTTAAAATATTTAATAGCTACTAATAACAATTGTATTTATAAGACTTTATCTTGTTTAATTAATGTAAATGCATATAGACTTATGACTGATAATGTTTCTGATATTACAATTGTTTCTAATATGACAAAAAGAGAAAATAGAATTACAGAAGTAGGAAAAAACTATTGTTCATTTAATTGTGAAACATATAATGAAGTATATAATGGGACCTCTTTAATTGGTGTATATAATTATTCTGGACCATTTTATGTTTTAAAGAATAACATAAATAATGATTATTCAAGTATAATGGTTCAAATAGAAGATAAAAAAATAGTATTAAAGGAATTAATTAATTATAATAATAATTACTATAAAAAAAATATAGTTGGAAGCAAAACAAGCAAAAGTATAGTCAAGTGATAAAACACTTGATTTTTTTTCTATTATCTATTAAACTTATATTAGGTAGTAAATACTACCATGAATTGGAGGTGTAATATGTCTTTAACTTTTATCTCCATTTTGTTATTCATTGTTGGAATTATTGCAGGCGCAATTATAATGTTTGTAATTAATAATATAAAGAAATCTAATAAAGATAAACAAGCAGAAAAAATATTGAAAGATGCTTATAAAGATGCAGAAAAAATTAAAAATGATGCATTAAAATCAGGTAGAGAAGAAGCAAAACAATATAAAATTGATATTGAAAATGATTTGAAAGAAAGAAAGTCTGAGGTAAAAGAGGCTGAAAAGCGTTTATCTAATAGAGAAGAAAGTATTGATAGACGTGATGAAAATTTACAGAATCGTGAAAAGATGCTTGATAAAAAAGAAAAAGAATTACAAAACAAACAAAATGAACTTCAAGATGAACAATTAAAAGTAGAAGAACTAAGAAAAGAACAATTAGATAAGTTAGAAGAAATATCTGGTTATTCTAAGGAAAAAGCTAGAAGCTTAGTTTTAAAAAGGGTAGAAGAGGATATGAATTTAGAAATATCATCTTATATCAAAGAGCGTGAATCAGAAGCAAAATTAACAGCTGATAAAAAAGCAAAAGGAATGCTTGTTGAATGCATGCAAAAATATGCAAGTGATGTTGCAAATGAACAAACAGTTACAGTGGTTAATTTACCTAATGATGATATGAAAGGTAGAATTATTGGTCGTGAGGGTAGAAATATTCGTACGATTGAAGCAGTTACTGGTGTTGATTTAATTATTGATGATACACCTGAGGTTATTGTTTTATCATCATTTGATCCATTAAGACGTGAGATTGCTAGAGTAACACTTGAAACTTTAATTAAAGATGGAAGAATTCATCCAGCACGTATTGAAGAAATATATGATAAAGCAGCAAAAGATATGAAAGCTAAAATTATGGAATATGGTGAAAATGCATTATTCAAACTTGGAATTGCTAAAATGGAACCTGAGTTAATTGAACTTGTTGGTAGACTTAACTTTAGGACAAGCTTTGGTCAAAATGCATTAACGCATTCTATAGAGGTTGCTTCATTAGCTGGAATTATGGCTTCAGAAGTAGGAGAGAATGTAAATCTTGCTAAAAGAGCTGGATTACTTCACGATATTGGTAAAGCTGTAGATCATGAAATTGAAGGAAGTCATGTTGAGATAGGATCATCTCTTGCTAAAAAGTATAAAGAAAATAGTGTAGTTATTAACGCTATTGAATCACATCACGGTGATACTGAGGCAACAAGTACAATATCTGCTTTAGTTGCAATAGCTGATGCGTTATCTGCATCACGTCCTGGAGCACGTAGTGATTCATTAGAAAATTATATTCAAAGAATGCAAGAACTTGAAGGTGTTGCAAATAGAATTGATGGGGTTGATAAAGCATTTGCTATGCAAGCAGGTCGTGAACTTCGTGTAGTTGTTAAACCTGAAAAAATTAATGATGCTAGGGCACATAAAGTAGCTCGTGATATTAAGAAAAATATTGAAAGTGAATTACAATACCCTGGTACTATTAAAGTAACTGTTATAAGAGAAACTAGAGCTGTAGAAGAAGCTAAATAAAATACAACGAAAATTACGTTGTATTTTTTATGCCATTACCTGTCCGCCATTAACGTGTAATACTTGCCCAGTTACATAACTAGAATCATCACTAGCTAAATATACGAAAGTTGGTGCAAGTTCATAAGGCATTGCTCCTCTTGCCATTGCCGCATCACTTCCTAATGATGGAATCTTTTCCGCTACCCAACATGCAGGTTGAAGTGGTGTCCAGAAAAATCCAGGTGCTATTGCATTAACTCTAATATTTTTAAGGGCAAGGTTACGTGCTAAAGCTCTAGTAAATCCTACAATTGCTCCTTTAGTAGAGACGTAATCAATTAATTGTGGATCGCCATAGAATGTAGTAACTGATGATAAGTTTATAATAGATGCTCCTTCTTTTAAATAAGGTAGAACTTCTTTAGTTAAATAAAACATTCCATATACGTTTACTTTAAAAGTATAATCTAATTGTTCATCGCTAATAAACTCTAATGAATCTTGTTGATACTGTACTCCGGCGTTATTAACAAGTATATCTATTTTACCATATCTATCTAATGTAACGTTTACAATTTCTTTACAAAAACTATGCTTTGTAATATCTCCTTTAATAAGTGTACATTCACCACCTAGAGACTCTATATACTCCTTAGTATCCATTGCATCCTTATCTTCGTTCAAATAAGCAATAACTACTTTTGCTCCTTCCTTTACATAAGCAATGCTACAAGCTCTACCTAAACCACTATCTCCACCAGTAATAATTGCAACTTTTCCTTTTAACTTATTACTACCTTTATAATTAGGATTATCAAAGATAGGAAGTGGTGTCATTAAATATTCCATACCAGGTTGAACTTCTTGCATCTGTTCAGGGGCTAAAATATTATAGACTGTACTTTTAATACCTGTATCTCCATAATATTTATAATAATCCCGCCCAAAATTATAATCGTAATCCATATATACCTCCGTTATAATATATGTAATATTTAGGCATTTGTTATAAAACTAACTTAATTTAATCATATTTATTAAATTTATAAATATAATCTAATAGAAACGGGAGGACAATATGATCAATAAAAAGAGTTTATGGTTTTTAACATTATTTAGTTTAATATTAGTATTAAGTGTCTATTATATTACTATGCCAAGTGAATTACTTATGAATGATAAGACTAATATATCATCTAAAGATACAAGTAAAAAAACAAGTAGTAAGAGTAGTAGTAAAACGAGCAATAAAAATAGAACATCAACTAAAACTAAGAAAACTGTAAAAACTACAGAAGAGGATAAAACTAAAACTAAAACTGAAGTAAAAGAATCTAATACATTAGAGACTATGCGAGCGCTTGAAGATGAAGAAGTATCTAAAGAATTAGAATCATTGCAAGTAGTATTAAATGATGATAAATCTAGTGTAGATGAGAAAAATAAAGCATATGATAAGATGAAAGAGTTAAATAATAATAAAGCAGAAGAAGCTTCATTAGAAGATAAGATAAAGAAAGATTTTGAACTTGATTCATATGTTAAAATTGAAGGAGATAAAATTAAAGTAGTAATAAATAGTTCTGAACATGATATGACACTTGCTAATAAGATAATGCGTAGTATTCAAAGTAATTATAAAGACAACAAATATATTACTGTCAAATTTCAAAAGTAGATATCTACTTTTTTTAGGCTATAGTTTTAACCTTATTTTTATTCTCACATAAAATAATATGAGAAACCACCTATCTGGGAAGTGAGGTTATTATGAATAAAAGCATTTTAACAAAAAGGGAAAAAGAAGTATTTGAACAATTAATCATTAATAAAACAACTAAAGAGATTGCTAACCTTCTTGGTATAAGTGAGAAAACTGTAAGAAATCATATATCAAATGTTATGCAAAAGTTAGGTGTTAAAGGAAGAGCTAGTGCGGTAGTAGAATTATTAAGATTAAATGAAATATCATTATAAAGTGCATTAATTTGTACTTTTTTCATATAATTTTATAGGTGATACCGTGATTAAAAGAATGTCTTTAAAAAAGATTACTATATGTGTGATTGCTATTATTGCTATATTTTTATTCTACTTATTTCCTACTAATGATAAATTAAAAGTAACTGAAGAATTAGAATATGTAAGTGATGAAAAATTAAGTACAATATTTTTAAATGATTCTAATAACTATCTTGCTATGGCTAGTATAAATATTAATGATGAGTCTATTACTAGCAAAGGAAGAAAGTTAATTACCGCTTTAATTGAGGGAGAAAAGTATGAAGATAATCTTCCTAATGGCTTTAAAGGTGTAATACCTGCTGACACTAAGATTCTTAATACTTATTTTAAAGATGGTGTATTTAAAATAGATTTTAGTGATAATTTGCTTGATACTAGTAAGGAGAATGAAGAAAAAGTAATTGAGGCTATTGTCTATACTCTAACTAGTATTGATGATGTTAAGTTTGTAATTATATATATGCAAGGTGAAATACTTACGAAGTTACCTAAAAGTAATATTACTCTACCTGCTACTTTAGATAGAAGTTTTGGTATTAATAAAGAATATGATATTACTAGTAATTCAAATATTACTAAGACTACTATATATTATATAAATAAGTATAATAATATAGAATACTATGTACCAGTTACTAAAGTTAATAATGATACTCGTGAGAAAGCAGAAATAATTATTGAAGAATTAAGCATTAATAGAACTTATAATACAAACTTAATGAGTTATTTAAATACTAATACTAAAGTAATGGCTGTAAATAAAAATAATAATGATATGGTACTAGACTTTAATAATTATATATATAGTGATTCAACTGATAATGAGGTATCAGAAGAAGTAATTAAGCAAATTTATTTATCTATTAAAGATAATTATGATACAAATTCTATAATTTTTACCGTAAATAACAAAGAAATTTATAAAAGTACTTGAATAAATTTCTTTTTTAGTATATAATTTAACTTGTCGGATGTCTCAGTAGCTCAGCTGGATAGAGCATCGCCCTTCTAAGGCGAGTGTCAGGGGTTCGAATCCCTTCTGGGACACCATTTTTGTATACAAAACCTATTTAATTAGGTTTTTATTTTACTCGCCCTCTTAGTTAAGTGGTATAACAAAGCCATGGTAAGGCTTAGTCGTAAGTCCGATTCTTACAGAGGGCACCATTTTATTTGATATACTTAACATAATTTAAATTTAAGCATAAAAACAAAATTTTATGCTTTTTTTAATGTTCTTTTAATAAAACTATCTTATTATGTATTTAGGAGGAAGAAATATGGATACAATTATTGATAGATTTGAACAAAAATATTTACTTAATAAGTGTGATTATAATCTTTTAATTAATAAGATTAATGATTATTTAGTTAAGGATAAATATTTTAAAGAGACAATATACAATATATATTTTGATAGTGATGACTATTATTTAATTAATAGATCACTTGAAAAACCTATATATAAAGAAAAGATTAGAATGCGTAGTTATGATAAGACTAGTGATTCTACTAATATATTTTTAGAGATAAAAAAGAAATATATTAGGAACAGTAATAAAAGGAGAGTGATAATAAGTTATAAAGATTATCTAGACTATATTAATTATGGTATTATTCCTAAGTGTGATAAACAAATTATGAATGAGATTGATTATTGTTTTAAAAGATACAGGCTAAAGCCAAAGATAAAAATACTATATGATAGATTAGCTTATAGTCTTAAAGGTGATGATACATTTAGAATTACATTTGATACTAATATTAGATATAGTAATGATAATATGGACTTTAATAATGATGATAATACTATGTTTATGAATGATAAATATATAATGGAGATTAAAACATTTAGTGGTATACCACTATGGTTAAATAAAATATTAAATAGTTTAGGTATTTATCCTACATCTTATTCTAAGGTAGGTAAAATATATGAAAGGAGTTTAAAATGTTTGAAAGTGTAATAAATGGTAACTTAAATATATCAAGTGCATTTATTTGCATAATAAGTGCGGTAATACTAGGATTAATTATATCTCTAGTTCATATGAAAACGTCAAGGTATAGTAAGAATTTTATAATTACTTTAGCAGTACTTCCAATACTTGTTAGTGTAATTATGATTATGGTAAATGGTAACCTTGGTACAGGTATAGCTATAGCTGGAGCATTCTCTCTAGTTAGATTTAGAAGTATGCCTGGGAATGCTAAAGAGATAATGAGTGTATTTTTTGCAATGACTATAGGTATTGCGATAGGTGCGGGATATGTAGTATTTGCAGGTATAATTACGCTTGTTGTATCACTTATGATTCTGCTTTTAACACTCGCTAAATACGGAGATAACAATAATAAATATAAACGCTTAGATATTGTAGTACCTGAAACATTAGATTATGATACTATATTTGATGAAATATTTAAGAAGTATGTTGATAAGTATGAATTAATAAGAATTAAAACAACTAATTTAGGTAGTTTATATGAGTTAAAATATGATATTACTTTAAAAGATAAAATAAGAGAAAAAGATTTTATAGATGATTTAAGAGTGCGTAATGGTAATTTAAAGATTAGTATTCATAAATTAGAGGAAGGTGAGATATTATGAAAAAGAGATTAATAATGGTATGTGTAGCGGTATTTCTAATAGTAGGTGTTTTGGTATTAATACTGTTAAATAATAAGAATAAGGATAATGATAATAGCAAAAGTACAAAGAGTACTACTAGTACAAATACAGTAGAAGTAGATGATAGTTTTTATAATTATGACTTTAGTAATTATGAAGAGATTAGTGTTAATTTAGATGAACTATCTAGTGATTATAAAATAACTGAGACTGCAATATATCATTTTACAGGTAAGACTAGTTATGCCATAGAAGTAGATAGTGATGATTATATTAAGATAATACTTGATAATGTATCTATTAATAGTACTAAATCTAGTATTAATGTAGTAAATAGTAAAGGTGTATATATTGAATTAGTTGGTGATAATAACTTAAGTGATTCTACTAATAATATAGATGATACTGATGCAGTATTATATAGTAGTGATGATTTAATTATAGAAGGTAGTGGTACACTAAATATTAATGCAAAGTATAAAGATGGTATAGCTTCTAAAGATGATTTAGTTATTAAAAGTGGTAATTATATTATTAGCGCTACTGATGATGGAATTAGGGGAAAAGATTTAGTATTAATAATGGATGGTAGTTTTGATATTACATCAAGTGGTGATGCAATTAAAAGTACAAATGATACTGAAACTGATAAAGGTAATATTAAGATTAGTGGTGGAGAATATGTAATTAAAACTACTAATGGTGATGGTGTAAGTAGTAGTAATACAATAGAGATTACAGATGGTAAGTTTAATATAACTGCAGGGGCTAATAATAGTAATACCGATGCATCTATGAAAGGTATTAAAGCAGAAAATAATATTACAATTAAATCTATTACTCTTGATGTTAATGCGAAAGATGATGGAATACATTCTAATGCAGACATTACTATAGATGGTGGTACTTATTCAATTAAAACAGATGATGATGGAATCCATGCTGATGGTAAGTTAGAAATAAATGATGGTACTATAAATATAAATAGCGCGGAAGGATTAGAAGCAACATATGTAAAAATAAATGGAGGTTCTATTACTATAAATGCAACTGATGATGGAATAAATGCAGCAAATAAATCTACTAATTATGATGTTACTCTTGAGATAAATGGTGGTAGTGTTACTGTTACAGTAGGTGCAGGTGATACTGATGCACTTGATTCAAATGGTAATCTTTATATCAACGGAGGTAAGTTAAATATAACAGCTAATTCTCCATTTGATTATGATGGTGAAGCTAAATATACTGGTGGTGAGATGATTGTAAATGGTAACGCTACAACAACAATTACTAACCAAATGATGGGTGGTGGAATGCCACAAGGAAATATGCAAATGCCTGGAGGTGATATGAGAAGAAGATAAATAATTAGTATAATATTTTTAACTAGAAAGAGGTGATAATAAGGCCAGAATTTTAAATTCTGGTCGTTTTATAATTTTCTTTAAAAAATTACTAAAAAAAAGAAAATTTAAAAGTAATACTAACAATATAAGTAGAGGAGGTGAACTATGCAAGAAAAAAATACTGACCCGTGAAACCTTGCTTCATTAAATACTTTATATTATTTAGGTAAGATAAATGATGATATTAACACTTCTTAACTAGAAAAGGTAATTATTCTTTAAATCAAACTGCACCGCATGCTGGAGTTAAAAACATTCGTAAGTTTCATAACCATGGTTATAAAGGTTTGTATATAAAAAAGCTATAGAATACTCTATAGTTTTATTTCGATATTATACTTTTCTATCCATAAATCAAATTGATATAGATAAGCTATTAATTGAGGTTTAGTCATTAATTGTCCAAACCAAGGTACTTCATAATCATTATTATCATCAAGTAATTTATTAATTTCATCGATATTAAATATTTTATCAAGATTACCTTTTTTTAGTCTTTCTTTTAATAACTTTTTTACTTCATTTAAGAAGTATGGATGATGTGTTTTAGGATAAGGATTTTTCTTTCTATATAAAACTTCATCGGGAATAATATCTTTAAATGCACTCCTTAGTAAATATTTTTCTTTATTCTTTCTATACTTATAACTAAAAGGTAAATTCCATAAATATTCTATTAATTTAGTATTTGCAAAAGGTACTCTTGCCTCAATAGTTGCGCCCATAGTCATTCTATCTTTTCTATCAAGTAGTGTAGTCATAAAGTGTGTCATATTTATATAAAATAATCTTTTATATTTATTAAATCTATCTTTTAAAGGTAATTCTCTAATCATTCTTTTATATTCTTTTTTTAGTGTCTTACTAAGATTTATTTTAATATCTTTATTAAGTAAATTCTGTCTATAATCAATATTATTTATCCAAGGAAAATAATTATTTAACTCACTTCGATAAAACCAGGGATAACCACCAAATATTTCATCGGCACATTCTCCACTTAATATTACTTTATGTTTCTTTGATATCTCTTTAGAAAACCAGTATAAAGATGAATCTATATCTGTCATACCAGGATAATCTCTTAAATAGAGTGTATCTTTTAGCATTTCTACAACATCTTTTTGAGTAATAGTTTTAAACTTATGATTAGTATTAAAAGCCTTACTCATTACTTCTATATAATGTCTATCCTCTGATACTGTAAAGTTATTCTTCTTAAAATACTTACTATTATCTTCATAATCTATTGAGTATGTAGTAAGTTTATCTTTAGAATTAAGTGCAACTATAGCAGTTATTAAACTAGAATCTAGACCACCTGAGAGAAGAGTCGCAATAGGAATATCTGATACCATCTGTCTTTTAATAGATTCACTAAGTAATTTATATACTTTAACTTTAGCTTCTTCAAATGTATCAGTACACTTATGACTCTTTAACTTCCAATATCTTTTTATCTTCACTTTATTATTTTTATAAATTAAATAATGAGCTGGTCTTAATTCATATATATCTTTAAATATACCACTACCACTTTTCTTAGAAGGTCCTAAAGATAGTAAGTTAGCAAGTTCCTTCTTAGTTAAAATAGGTTTTACAATCTCACTTTTAAGTATAGGTCTAATCATAGATGAGAAGATAAAACTCTTATCTTTTTTTGTATAAAATAATGGTTTAACACCAAACCTGTCTCTAGCGATAAATAACTCTTTATTCTTTTTATTATAAATGGCAAATGCAAATATTCCTTCTAACTTATCTAGTATTTTCTTTTTATATTCTGCGTAACCTTTTAAAATAACCTCAGTATCACTAGTAGTATCAAATGTATAACCAAGACTTACTAACTCATTTTTTATCTCATCAGTATTATAAATCTCACCATTATAAACAATTACATAATCTTTATAAAACATAGGTTGGTACCCGTTTTCTATATCTCTAATAGCTAGTCTTTTATGTCCTAGTGATACATTACTATCAAAATAATATCCTGTTGAATCTTTACCTCGATTATTCATAAGTTCTAACATATCTTTAAAAAGATCTTTATTAAAATTATCTTTTAAAACACCAAGTATCGCACACATAATATCACCTATTCTATCATATGATTAATACTTAATTTAGTCACACATTTAATTATTCTTAATAAAATATGGTGAGGTGTGATATGAAGATATTATTTCTTGGATATGATGCAAGATATGAAGTATTGATAAACTTATTAAGTAATAAATATGAGATAGATAGTATTGGATATAATAATAGTAATAAAAGTGTTTCTAATATAAAGAATATTAATGATTACTCTATAATAGTATTACCTATGTCAGGCATTAAAAATAATTATGCATCTAATGTACTAGTTCCAGATAATCTATTAGATAATTATACAGGTTTAATATATACAGGAAATACTAAAGGATTAAAAGGAAATGTAGAAAGTTTTTTAAGTGATAAAGAAATAGTACATAATAATACAATTATTACTGTAGATGGTATTATGGATAGAATTAGTAGTATCGATAAAGTTATTATTTGTATACTAGGATATGGTAATATAGGTAGTATGTTATATGATAGATTAAAAGATAATTATAAAGTTATAGTAGGAGTTAAAGAAGATGAAGTAGGAGTAGTTAAAGATTCTTTTTCTACTAGTAATAAAAAAGATTTAGAATACTATCTTAAATCAAGTGATTTAATTATTAATACAGTACCTAGTCATATAATAGATGAGGATATACTTAGGAGTATTAACTGTTACTTCTTAGATATTGCATCATTTCCTTATGGAGTAGATGATACTAAAATAACTAACTATAAATTTAAATATGATTTATATTCTTCAATACCAAGTAAATATGCACCTATTAAAGCAGGTAAAATACTGCTTAAAAAATTCTAGGAGGACATGTGAAAATAGGTTTTGCAATTACATCATCTTTTTGTACGTTGAATGAGGTATTAGTACACATTGCAACTTTAAAAAGTTTAGGGTATGATATCTATCCTATAGTATCAGAGAATATCGTTAAATATGATACAAGGTTTGGTAAGGCTAGTGATTTTATTAATAAAATAGAATCTATTTGTGAACATAAAGTTGCAAGTAATATAGTAGATGCAGAAAAGTTTGGTCCTGCTAATCCAATGGACGTTATGGTTGTCATGCCTGCAACAGGTGACTTTTTAGGTAAGATGGCAAATGGTATAACTGATAATCCTGTTAACCTTGCAGTAAAAGCTACTATGCGTAATAGAAAACCAGTAGTTATTGCAATTTCAACTAATGATGGATTAGGACTTAGTGGAGAAAATATAATGAGGCTATATAATAATAAAAATATTTACTTTGTACCATTTGGTCAAGATAACTATATAGATAAACCAAACTCATTAATAGCTCATTATGATTTATTATTACCAACAATTACTGAAGCACTAAACAATAATCAAATTCAACCAGTATTAAAAGAATATAAAAAAGAATTGAAGAAGTAATTTGCTTCTTCTTTTAAGTTATTGAAATAGATAATGTTTATCTTAACACACAGAGATGTAGTAATTAATGCAAATATTTGGTATAATGAGTATGTGAGAGGTGATTCTATGTTAAAAAATTTACCGATAGGAAGAGACAATTTTAAGGATGTTATCGAAAGAGATTTGTATTATGTAGATAAGACTAATATTATAGAAGAAATTTTGAGAACAGATTCATATGTATCATTATTTCCTCGACCTAGAAGATTTGGAAAAAGTCTATTTATATCAATGATAGATAACTTCTTTAATATTGAGTATAAGGATACTAATAAGAATTTATTTGATGGTTTAAAGATAAGCAATAGTAAATACTATAATAGGCTATCATCTAATCCAGTTATAAAACTTGATTTTAAATTTTTAAAGCAAGACAATTTTGATATTATGTATAAGGCATATACGGAAATGATTAGAGAATTATATTCAAAAAAAGAATACTTGAAGGAAAAATTAAGCGAAAGTGAAAAAAATTTATATGATAGTTTTTTATACAGAACTGCAAGTATTGAAAATTATCAAAGAGCAGTTTATACATTAAGTTATATGTTATATAAATACTATGGGAAAAAAACCATTGTTCTAATTGATGAATATGATGTGCCAATCCAGCAAGGATATTTAGAAGGATTTTATGATGATATAGTGTCATTTATAAGAGAAGTATTCTCTTCTTCATTAAAAGGTAATGAATATGTTGAATTCGCCATAATGACAGGAGTTCTTAGAGTAAGTAAAGAATCTTTATTTAGTGATTTAAATAATGTTAAAGTGTATGGCATTGTTGATAGACTTTATAATGAATCATTTGGCTTCACAAATGAAGAAACAAAAGAGATACTAGACTATTACAATTTAGAATTAAACGATGATGTTAAGAATATGTATGATGGTTATAACTTTAATGGAACTGAAATATATAATCCTTGGAGTATTATTAATTACTGTGCAGATAAAGAGTTAAAGCCATACTGGACTAATACATCTGGTAATAGTTTGGTAATAAAGTGTATAAAAGAATGTAGTGAAGATATTAAAATAGTATTTGAAAAATTATTATTAGGTGAATCAATTGATTTTATTTACAATGAAAAAGTAACGTATCTAGATTATAATGATTTAAAATCAATTAATAATATTCTTAATCTATTATTTATATCAGGATATCTTACAATAGATAAAAATTATGAAGATGAATTTGGAAAAAAATATATGACTGTTAAACTTCCAAATGGAGAAACTAGAGAATTATTTAACAATATAATATTAGAAATATTGAATGATGATTATCGAATTGAAACTTCATTAATAAGACAATTTTGTACAGGAATACTAAATAATGATAAAGAATTAATTCAATTAACATTAAATAGAATATTACCTAATATATCATATATGGATTCTTCTGAATCATTCTATCATGGATATTTACTTGGATTATTCTCTATGTTTTTAAATAATAAAAACTTTATAGTAAGATCAAATAGAGAGTCAGGACTAGGTAGATTTGATTTAATGATTAAGAAAGTAGATAATAGTGTAGGTATGATAATCGAATTAAAGGTAACTGACTATGATAAGGACGAGGTAGCTTTAAAAGCATTAGAACAGATTAATAGTAAGAAATATAAACAAGAACTAATAGATTCTAATGTAGATAAGATATATGAATATGCCATTGCGATAGGTAAAAAAGAATGTAGTGTGAAATAGTGGATAACCACTTTTTTCTTTACACTCATTTACACCATCTATAATAAAAAATCAAAATACATATTTACATTTTGGGGGTGGGAGTGCTATAATGTATATAGGCTATGAGAGTAAGGGAATATAATTAATGCATCTCCGTTATATAATCTTCTCAAGTAGCAGTTAGTCGATGAAAGGAAAGTGATAGAATGACTAAATTAAAAAGACGTGGTTTTACGTTGATTGAATTAATTGCAGTACTTGTAATTATGGCAATAATTGCACTTATCGTAACACCACTAGTAATGAATATTATAAGAAAAGCAAAAATAAGTGCGAGAAAAAGAAGTGTAGATGCATATGGAAGATCAGTAGAGTTAGCTATTGCATCATATTTACTAGATACAGGTACATTTCCAACAAATGAACAACTACCTAATCTTAAGATAGAGTATAGTGGTTCTAATGTAGTATGTAATGTAATGGCTATGAAAGAAAATGGAGGATTATACTTATCAGAGTGTAAAGTAAACAATGTAGATGTTAAAGATTCCAAAACAGAAGATGGATGGTATCACTATGGTACTAGAGATTTAACTAACGAAGAATATGTAGATATGTATGGCGATGCCCTAAAGAAAGCATCACTTGCATACTTTAATACAAATGGTAGTCCAGTTGAAGATTACACTACTTTAACACTAGATTACAAAGGTAAAAATGTGTCATGTGACGTTACAGTTAATTATGATGGAACAATATATATGACTAACTGTAAAGTAGCAGGAGTAACTGTTAACGATGATACAGAAGATGGATATTATCATTATGGTGAGATAGTAAATCCACCTAGTGCAGTTAATGATTTACTCGCAAAAGCAAATCCTATAACAGTAACAAACTATACAGATGGAAATACTAAAGAGATGTATACATTTGAACATCCTGCAACAGTGCAAACAGGAACTTTAACTGATTACAGATACATCGGAGCAAACCCAAATAACTATGTAACATTTAACAATGAATTATGGAGAATAATAGGAGTGTTTACAGTAGAGGATGAAAGTGGTAATAAAGAAGAGAGAATCAAGATAGTAAGAAATGAAATATCAAGTAGTAAGAAATGGGATTCAAATAATGTAAATGAATGGCCAACTGCATCATTAAATGCATACTTAAATGGAGATTATTATAATGGATTAGATGCTGCAAGCAAGAGTATGATTGCAGATACCAAATATTATTTAGGTGGAAGTAATACAGATTCTGGTAGTGCAGAAACATATTATAATTTTGAACGTGGGACAACGGTATATAGCGGTAGAAGCACTTCATGGACTGGAAAAATAGCCTTAATGTATCCAAGTGACTATAGCTATACCTATGCATTAGGAGTAGATAATAATTGTTATAATGATGGTACTTCTTATGGATGTGGACAATCATCTGGAAAAACCAATGGCTGGATATATAATACTAATAGTAATTCTACTCAGTGGCTTTTGTCGCCTTATTCGTTTGGCTCGCTTTTCACGTTCCTTCTGTCCGATTCGGGTTATGTCGGCAGCGGCAATTCGAACAATTCTTTGGTGGTTCGCCCAAGTCTGTATCTAGTATCTAATATCAAAATAGATTCAGGTGATGGATCGGAACAAAATCCTTATCGCTTGAAATTATAGACGAAGGGAATATGACTTAGGGGAGTGCTATTAAATAGATGGTGAAGAATCCAGCATGTATATTATACATACTGGATTTTTTATGTTTATGGAAAAAAGTGTAGGTTTAGTAAATGGTGTAGTAAATAATTATTTGTAGGTACCTTTATGTAGTGTTTAGAAAACTGTTTACAGAAAATGAAATAGTGTATAAATAGTTGTGTAGAAATTAACGAATAAATGTACGTAAAAAGTATGTCAATAGTTTTTGAAAATGTCTTAAAAAAATCTAAACATTAACGGGAATTTTT
>CAMVPJ010000018.1 GCA_947169395.1 uncultured Caryophanales bacterium | reverse complement strand
CTTAAAGTAGCATATTCTGAGTATTCGCGTCAGTCATAAAGTTGAACACAGCTTTCTACAAAAAATAAAGGAATCCCCTGTAATCATTGGAATTCCGTTGATTTCATCTGGTGTCTCGCAGGCGATTCGAACGCCTGACCCTTTGATTAAAAGTCAAATGCTCTACCTACTGAGCTAGCGAGACATAATATAAAACAAGATGGCTGCCTCGGCTAGATTCGAACTAGCGCATGCCACAGTCAAAGTGTGGTGCCTTACCGCTTGGCTACGAGGCAATAACCTTAAAAGTGGTGGAGGGAGATGGATTTGAACCATCGAACCCGAAGGAACAGATTTACAGTCTGCCGCGTTTGACCACTTCGCTATCCCTCCATAAGTGGTGCCGGAAATAGGACTTGAACCCACAACCTACTGATTCATACTACTATAGTTTTCACTACCACAAATGTGTTTGTAGTCTGGACTTTCTCTTAACCATATCTTTTGACTTAGGTCCGTCGTATAAAGTCTCTACACTCAAGCTTTCACTTTAGCTCGGGATTGCCATATAAATTAATTATGAAGGTTTCCCCGAATTAGCGACGTCCACTTTATAAATTTCTTTATAAAGGTGCAAGATAGTTCAAAAGTATTTCTACTCTATCCCACAAGTCAGTTGCTCTACCAGTTGAGCTATTCCGGCATTAATAATAAAAAAATAAATGGTGGGCGATATAGGACTCGAACCTATGACCCCTTGCTTGTAAGGCAAGTGCTCTAACCAACTGAGCTAATCGCCCGATAAAAATATTGGACGTATTTAACTATACCATGTAAAAGATGGTTTGTCAATAAGTAATATTCACTTTTTCATATTTTTTATACTATTTTCTATCCAAATTGGTAAATGATATGCAAGTGTTTTAAATCCTAATGGTGTTTCCTTTATTTTTTTTCTTCTAATCTTTTTAATGTTTTTATAATCTATATCTTTAATACTTAATCTCAAATGACCTAACTCATTATCTACATCAAGTATTTTTACACATATTACATCTCCTATACTTACAAAATCATTTATATCTTTAACATAATCATTAGATATTTCTGATATATGTATTAATCCTGTAAAGTATTCATCGAGTGTTACAAAAACACCATAATTCTCAATACCTGTAACTGTTGCTTTTACTATATTATTTCTTCTATATTTGGACATTCACACCACCAAAAACGATTATAACATATTTTTTTCGATAAAAAAAGACTTTACAAAATATATCAACTGAACTATAATAACTCTTGGTGATTCGATGAAAAAAGAAACAGAAAAAATTATAGAAATTATTAATAAATTAAAGCCATTTTTAATTAACGACGGAGGAAATATTGAGTTTGTTAAATATGAAGATGGTATAGTCTATATTAAAATGTTAGGAGCTTGTGCGAATTGTCAAATGCTAGATCTAACTTTAAAAGAAGGTATTGAAGCTGCTATAATGAGTGAGGTTGAGGGAGTTAGAGGAGTTATCAACATTGACTAAATTAGTTATCAACACTATGTGTTGATATTTTTTATACTTTAATTAACCATTCTATCTCTGGTATTTTATATTTTAACTTTATATACTCATATACTTCACTTAAAAACTCTTCATACTCATTTACTTTATTGGTAATAGTATTTATCTTATCATCAGCAAATCTATCTTGAACTATCTCATCATATATATCAAAGTAATAGGAAGGATACATAAGTCTAGCTATAAATAATATTGCTTCATCAGTAGTTAGTTTTACATAATCTATATAGTTTTTAATATTTATAATAGGATTTTCTACATAGAAGAACTGCTCTTTAAAGTATTCTGCAATATCTCTTACTTTAACATCTATAATCATATTTAATGGATTATAAAAATACGTAGTTGTTATATTTTTATATATTCTATTATGTTCTATATAATTATCAAACATTTTATTATTTACTGTATCAACTAACATAATCGCTGACTCAGTCATACCACAATAATAATGAAATGATTTATATAAATTAGGATACTTCTTTCTATATTGATTCATTTGATACTCATAATAATCTATTTTACTCATCCATAGTTCTTTCCAATGACACTTACCTTTATCCATTAATATATTATAATTTAGAATATCGGTATAATTAATTTTACTAACTACACAGTATACTTTAATTAATATATAGTTATTATTATCAATATTAGTAATATAACTATTATCTTTATTAATTATTATTTCATGGCAATATATATTATGTTTAATAAGATAATCATAGATATTACTAAGCATGTTTATATTACCTTCATACTTAACTAAATAATATAGATTATTATCGACTATAATTCTATAATTATTTTTGCTTTTTATAATATCATCAGAATATATATTATAGTAATATCTCATTGCGTTACGCATAATCCACCTTCTAACTAAAAAACTAATAGTGTTTTACAGCTATTAGTTTTAATTTACGATTTCTTTTATTAATTCTATTTTTTTATTTAATTCTTCTACCTTTTGTTTTAATATCTCATTTTCTTTAACTAATTCATCGTAGTTATTAGTAGTTATATTAGTATTATTTACTACATTATTACTATTATTAAATATCTTATTATATGTATCTATTCCAAGTTTAAATGTTCTATTATCTTTTATCTTTAAATTATTAAGCATAGATAAATCTAAGTATCTAACTGACTCACCAGCATTAGATTCTTTATCATTTATAATATTAGTAATATCATTTTTAACTAGGCTATATTCATTTTCATCATTTATTCTAAGTCCTATTAAATATCCTGTTGGAGTAGGACCAGATGCACCATTAGTAACTTCTTGTAATATTTTTACTACATAGAAAATTACGTGACTATCATTATCATGTTCTCCTTTAGAATATATAAAGTAATAATTATTATTACTAATATAATATATGCCATATACATTAATTTTATTTCCATCAATATCTATAATATCTATCTTATTCACACTATTCACCCCAGTTTTATTATTATCTAATTTAACTATTTCCATTATAAGATTTTTTATACATTTTTACAAGTACTTTTAATAATAAACATCATTTAGGTAAAGTCCACATGCAGGCGCACATACTCCTGATGCAGTTCTATCTTCTTTTTTAATTATATCTATTACATCAGAACTTTTTACTTTACCTTCTCCAACTTCAATAAGTAATCCTACTATATTCCTTACCATATATCTTAAGAAACCATTACCTAGTAGTGATATAACTATTCTATTAACATTCTTAGGATCACGTTCTAAAGTTGCTTGAATAATAGTTCTTACATAGTCATCTTTCTCATCATTTGGTTTAGTAAATGATTTAAAGTTATGAGTTCCTTCAAGATATTTTAGTGCCCTTTCCATCTCTGGTATATCTAATCTTTTATTAAGTTGATATACATAGTTTCTCTCTATAGGATTATATCCATCTAAATTAATTTTATAAATATATTCTTTTGCTTTCACATTAAATCTAGCATGGAAATCATCTGCAACAGTAGTAATACCACGAATATAAATATCATCAGGAAGCAAACTATTTAGACTATATTTTAATTTAGATAAGTCCATTTCTTTATCCAGGTCAAAATGGGCTTTTTGATTATAAGCATGAACTCCAGCATCAGTTCTACCTGATGCATGTATAGATACACTTATATCTCCATTAATTTTAGTTAAAGCTTTTTCTATTTCTCCTTGAATAGTTCTTTCTTTAATCTGTTTTTGATAACCCGAAAATGCAGAACCATCATAAGAAAATGTCATAAAACATCTCACTTTTTACCACCAGACTTCTTCTCTACATAATAGTAGATATCTTTTATTAAATCATTAACATTATCCCTATATTCTAATTTAATCTTTGTCTTATGTTCAAACAACTTTTGAAACTTAATTATATCAGGAATACTAATATTGGTATTTTTAAGCTTACTACTAGTAAGTACATCATACTTATTACCATGTATTAGTATCTTATTATTGTTTATTACATATATATAATCAGCTACTCTAAGTATAAACTCTGTATCATTACTAAGTATTACAATTGTTTTATTATACTTAAGCTTCATCATCTTAATTAGTTTATATAGATTATCTTTCTTACTTTCATCCAGAAAACAAGTAGGATCATCTAACACTAATACTTTAGGATTAATAGATAAAGTAGTTGCAAGAGCGACTTTAAACCTTTCTGAATCACTAAGTGTTTTAATCTTTCTACTTACAAAACTACTATCTAATCCAACCATTTTAAGAGAGTCAATAATTCTTTTTTTAGATTTTTTATAGTTATATACGCTAAGTTGATAAGCCATATGTTCTTCTACAGTACGTTCAAAAAAAGTAATATCTGTATTTTGAATAACATAACCAATATCAAATCTAAGACGATTATAATCTACATCTTGTCTTTTTAAATCTAATACATTCTTATCAATTATAAACTTACCACTATCAGGTTTTCTTAAAGTAGATAGTACCTCCCCAATTATACTTTTACCACTAGCATTATCTCCGATAATCGCAGTTACTTTAGCATCAAAGATACACATATTAAGTTTCTTAAAATTACCTACACTAATATCACTTAATACTATTTCCATATCTCATCCACCAACGATTCTATATCTTTAATATTTTTATCTACAAGTCCATAATATTTTAGTTTATTAGTTATATCTAATAAGAAAGGTAATTTTAAGTGATTATCTTCAAACAATTTATTATCACTAATTACTTCTTTTGTCTTCTTATTAAATACTAACTTTTTATCTACTAGTATTGTATAGTCAGAACCTATTATCTCACTTACATCTGATGCAAAATTAATAATAGTTACTTTCTTCTTTTTTAATTTATTAAAATAACTTAATACTTTCTCTTTTAGATTTCTATTCATTCTACATAATGCATTATCAAGAAGTAAAACATCTAAATCAAGTACCATTATCGAACATAATACTACTAACTGCTTTTCTCCTAAACTAAGTTTATAAGGATCTTTATCAAGAATACTATCTAGATTAAAATATGATACTATCGCTTTAATACGACTACTAATTACTCTTTTACTATAATTATTCATCTCCATAAAGAACTTAAGTTGTTTATCTACAGTACGTCCTACAATCTGTTTATCAGGATTAGTAACTACATAGTTTATATTACCATTTACTTTTATACTTTTATTACCTTTTATAATAGTATTGAATAAGGTAGTCTTACCACTAGATGACGGACCTATTATAGTAGTATAAGCACCACTATTAATTTCTAGGTTTAATTTATCATATATAACTGTGTTCTCTCTTTTCAATGTCAAATTCTTAATCTCAACCTTATTCATAGTTACCACCTTTCTCATTATTATAATATATAAATAGGTGATTGTAAACAAATTTTGACATAATTTAATAAGGAAATCGCTGGTAAAAACTACAAAAAACTAAAAATAAAAAGATATAAATTATCCTTATATCTTCTCAATTTCTTGTATAGTTAATCCTGTAATTTGTGCAATGTCTTCTAATTTATAATTTGCTTCTTTCATATTTTTTACAATAGTCTTTTGATTCTCTTCAATACCTTGACGTTTTCCCTCTTGTTTACCACTAATAAAGATACTATTTTCTATCATTTGTCTATCTTCCTCATCAGTCATAGCCTGATAAAAATTAGGATCTCCATTAAGTTTAATAACATCATCCTTAATCTTTTTCATATAGTCATCACTATCCTCCAGATTCTTAAGTTCATATTCAGTTAATCCAAACATTATGATACTTTTAAATTGTTCATAATATTCCTTTGATTTACCTGAATTATACCATTTATTTTTATAATAATCAACATCAATGTCAATTGTTCTCATAAATGGTATAGTAACTTCACCGGTAGATAGATCACCATACTCGGATATCTTATATCCGTTTTTATAGTTCTTTTTAAAATTGAAATTAAATTGAACGTGTTCTCTTACATCTACGAATTTCATGTCTTTTTTCATGCTTGCGATTGTAGATGATGCAAGATAGAAAAAATTTCTATATATTCTATAATCATCATATTTCACATTAACCTCAATATTTATTATTTTAGTACCAATATCTACTAAAATATCGACAACTTTATTTTTGATATAAAGCTTGTCTTTGGTTAGTTCGGTATTAAGAACTTTAAAATCCTTAATATCAACATCATCATAAAAAACAGACAAGATATCAGTTAAGAATCTTTTAAGAAGAGCATCATCTCTATAGAAAACATTTTTAAATACAGAATCATTAGCAAGTGAATAAAACTTTTTATCTTTAGTCATTATTATCCCCCTAATTATAATATATGACAAAACTTTCAAATTTCCTTCTTTTTTCGATTAATTTTATCCATTTTTAATAATGTTCTAGCAAGTATATATAAAAAAAGAAAGACTTTTTATATCTTTCTATCCTTCTTCTTCGATAAAACTTTTGCATTATCTTCAAAGTAACTATGTACAATTTCAGTCTTTTCAGAATCATAGTTATCCAAAAGTACCTGGTCCATCTCTCCACTGTTATACATTTTTAAATATTGTCTCTTAGAACAACCAAAAACTCCTAACAAAGAAATAAAATTATCAATTGAATGTATTTTATCATCGCTTACTCTATGCATTTTATTATCATCATTTTTATTTTTTGTGATAGTTTTATTTTTATTAAGTTCTTCTAATTTTGACTTTTCTTTTTCAAGCATTTTTTCAAGCCCATATACTTTTGCTTCTACTGCCTTATAAAACCTTGCAGAAGAATATCTGTGAATAAAACTAGCAATCGAAAAAGATAATGTAGATATAGAACCAAAAGTTCCAACAATCATTTCTATTGCAATCAAAGCCTTTGAAGATGGATACATACTTAACTTAATACTTATTATTGATGCAAGAAAACCTAATAAAGAAAGTATGGTAGGCATATACAGTTTTAATTTATTAGAAGTACCATATTTGCGATTATCTCTCAAATAATTGTTTTTACTAATAATATCCTCTTCTAACTTTTCAACTACATTTTCACACTCTAATATTTCCCCAATATTGTCACTATAATCAACTTTCCTAATATTACCTTTATCATCCATAACTTCTACTTCTTTATAATCATGTGTATAAACATTATTCATATTATTCCTCCAATTGCTTATATTATAAAATAAATTCAAGCAATAATCAATTATAAAATTCCTAAATCTGGTAATGATAATATAGGTGATACTATGCGTATTTATAAAACTGTGGATAAGAATATAGATTATATTAAAAATATTAACCATAATAGTAGTGATATTGTATCTAGAATAATAACTAATAATAATATAAAAATAGGATATGTATATTTAGAAAGCGTAACTAGCGATGATAAAGTAAGTGAGTTTTTAAATAAAAGTATTATAGGTAAGAATACTCAAGATATATTTAGTAATATTGAAGATAGTATTTATAATAGCCATATTACTACTTTAAAAGAATTAGATAATATATTCTACTATTTATCATCTGGTTTTACAGTAATATTTATAGATAACTATGATATGTGTATTACTGTAGAGACTAGAATGAGTTTGGATAGGGGAGTTAGTGAAGCAACAAGTGAGCCTATAGTTAGAGGCCCTAAAGATAGTTTTACTGAGAATAACGCAATTAACTTAGGCCTAATCAGAAAAAGAATTAAAGATGAAAACTTAATCTTTGATGAAGTAAAGGTTGGTAGGCGTACTAAAACTAAGGTAAGTGTTGCTTATATAAAGGATATAACTAATAGTAAGAATGTAATTAAAGTAATTGATAAGCTTAAAAGTATAGATATAGATGGAATATTAGATAGTGGTTATGTAAGAGAGTTTTTGCGTGATCAATCAAGTACAGTATTTCCAGGAATGATTAGTACAGAACGGCCTGACCTCGCTTGTACCTCATTACTAGATGGTAAGATAGTTGTACTTGTTGAAAATACTCCTTATGTATTAATAATGCCTGGTTTATTTATTGATTACTTTCATTCTCCTGAAGATAATTACGAGAAGCCTTTTAATGCTTCTTTCTTAAGATTACTTAGAATACTATGTTTTATAATTACAATATCTGTTCCTGCTTTATATGTTGCTTTAATGACTTTTAATCCAGAAATAATACCTGATGAACTGCTTATTTCTCTCGCACTACAAAGAGATGGAGTTCCTTTTCCAACCGCACTAGAAATATTAATATTTGTAATTGTATTTGAAATACTTAGACAAGCTGATGTTCACTCACCAACAGTTAGTGGCTCAGCTATGAATATAGTAGGTGCCTTAATACTTGGAGATGCCGCAGTAAATGCCGGAATAGTATCTCCTATCGCAATTATAATAGTTGCAGTTACATCTATTTGTGAACTAGTATTTTATGATGTAGATATGATTAATGCAGTAAGATTCTGGAGAATAGTATTTATTATTGCATCTTTATTTTTAGGTATTATAGGTTTTGTATCATGTATGTTTATTTTTATAACTAAACTATCTAGTATTGTATCTTTAGATATACCTTATTTAACCCCACTAAGTCCTCTATCTACAACTGGTATAAAGAATTATTTATTTAGAATGAAGAGAACTAAGTTAAATAATCGAGCTAAGTACTTAACTCGTAATATTAAAAGGATGGTGAGTCATGAAAAGACTAATACTAGTAATTAGTTTAATCATTATATGTACTGGTTGTTTTAATTACAGTGAACTAAATGATTATGCTATCGCAACAGGTATGGCTATTGATAAGTCTGATGATGGTTATGAGGTTAGTATGCTTATTTCTAATTCGCCTAAATCTAGTGAAAAGAATTATACAACAGTAGTATATAGTGGTAAAGGAAAAACTATATATGAAGCAATTAAAGAGATAGGTCTCATTTCTCCTAAAGAATTATATATAGGTCATTTATCAATACTTATAATATCAGATAGTGTTGCTAAAGATGGAATTAATTCTGTACTAGAATTTTTATTACAAGAACCGCGCTCTAAGAAAAACTTTTACATCGCTCTTTCTAAGGGTAATAAAGCAAAAGATGTATTATCTATAACTTCTCCGTTAACAGATTTTCCATCACAGAATCTAGCTACTAATCTAAAAGCAACCACTAATTTACAAGGAAGTATAAGTGCGATTGATTTTAATACTCTTTTATATAAACTTGTAAATAAAGGAGTAGACCTTACTTTAAATGGATTTGTTATTGTAGGAGATATTAAAGATGGAGTTAAAGAGAGTAATATGGAAACTAATAAGCCTGCATCTTATATAAAGTTAACTAATCAAGCTATATTTAAAGATGATAAACTAATTGCTTGGGCTAATAAAAATGAGAGTAGGGGAATTAATATTATTAATGATAAAATTCATGAGATGTATATTAGAGTAAAATGTGATAATGGAGATATTGTTGTTGATACTAATACTTTAGAAACTAAAAAGAGTGTTGATAAAAAAGGTAATATAACACTAAATACTACAGGTAAAGCATCTATTAGTGAGATTACATGTGATATAGATCTTACTAAGCCTAGTAATATTAAAAGAATAGAAAATAAAGTTAATAATAAAATAAAAGAGTTAGAATTAAAAGCGATTAATCTAAGCAAGAAATATTCTACTGATATATTTGGTATAGGTCTTATGTATTATCAAGATTATCCGCGTATTTATAATAAGATTAAAGATTATGATAAGTTTTATAAAAATATTAAGTTTAAAACTAGTGTAGATATAAAGATTAATACATCTGGTTCTATTAAACAAACTCTAAAGAATATAGAAGGGAGTAAATATGAAGAAGATAACTAATTTACAAGTAGGCTCACTAGTATTCTTTTTAATGCATGCATACTTTATCGGTATTACTTTTAGTTCTATTATTGTATCTTTAAAGCAAGACTCTTACTTAGGCATTATAGTAGGCGCTATTATTGGTTTTATACCACTATTAATTTACTTATATATATTTAATTATGAACCTAGTCTAAATTTAAATGAAAAGAATATAAAATTATTTGGTAAGTATATAGGTAATATATTAAATATAATTATTACTATATTTACATTTTTAATCATTACAATTGTATTCAGTAATCTAGTTACAATAATACATACTGATTACTTAAGTAAGACTCCTATAATACTTCTTATCATTACTTTCTTAATACCTATATACTATTCTGTTTATACAGGAATAAAATCTATCTGTAGAGCATCTTTAATATTCTTCTATATGACAATAATTCTAATAATAATATCTAATTTAGGATTACTTATACAAGTAGATATAAATAACTTTAAACCATTCTTTTACAATAACTCTAATCTACTTAATGGAAGTATATATTTTGCAATATATAATGTTACTCCTCTTTATTTAATTAATATCATACCTAAGAATGATATTATGAATAACAATAAGACTACTAAGTATATAATTATATTCTATTTATTATCAGTTATATCATTACTAGCAGTATCATTAAATATTATTGGAATATTTGGCATAAGACTTACTAGTATGTATCAGTATCCTGAGTTTCAAATACTAAAACATGTATCTATTATTGGTATATCATCTAGAATAGATAGTATATTATTTATAACTTGGATATTTTCAATACTTATATTTGTAATAGTAGGACTTTATTATGTAGTTAGTACATCACACTCTTTAATAAAAGAAAAAAACAATATATTTTTAACAATATATTGTATATTAATATTATCACTTACATTATTAGTACCTAATGACTTATTTATTAACTTTCTATCTATTAAGATACTACCACCAATAATAATTATATTTACTCTTACAGTATTTACATTAATGTATCTTAAAATTAATTATACCAGTAAAGTAAAGCGCACAAAGAGTACCTGCAACAAGTAGACAAATAATTATTGCGATAATTATTTTTTTCTTTTTACTATGTTTACGAGCAAGTAATTCATCAAAATCTTCATCATCAAAATCAAAAGTATTAGTAAAGAATGATTTATCTAACTCTTTAGTGTCATCTTTTTTTATTTCTTCCTTATCTTGTTCAATTACTTTTTTAATAGATGAATCTCCTACCATAGTATCAGCTTTAAGGGAATCTAGTAATAATGCATCATCACCTAATTTATTAAGATTACTAGTATTATGAATAGATTTAATCATATCTTTTAATTCTAATTCACTATTCTTATACTCTTTCTTATGCAGATTTAAGTTGTTTAAATCTGTATATTCTAAGTTTTTAAGATTCCTATTTTTACTATCTGACTCATTATAATCATCAAGTGCTTTATTAAGTACATCAGATAAATCATAGTTCTTAGGCTCTTCTACTTCTTTTTCAAGTTCTAACTTACTAGGCTCAACATCCATAATATCATAAGATTCTATATCATCTTTTTTAGATGGTATATCAATATTAAGACTACTCTTATCAATAGTTTGACGAAGCTTACGCTCTTTTTTATAAGCCTCTCTATCACTTACAATACTCTTTAACTTAGATAAATCAATCTCATTAGCCCTACTTACAGACTTCAAAGAATCAATCTCACTACGAGATTCATTATGTACTCTTTTATATAAATCCTTATTCTTCCTACTTCTTTCCATAGAAGAATTACTAGAATTATAATACCTATCCATTCTACTTGCCATACCATCACCTTAATTCTTACATATAATATATCATAAAATGTAATATTTTGAAAGTAGTTAGTTAAATATTTAAAATTTTTAAAGATACATTGATTTTTTCTAATATGTAATTTATAATTGACTTAAGGAGGATAGTATGAAAGTTAAAGTTGATAAAGATACTTGCATAGGATGTGGAGCTTGCCAAGCAATATGCAGTGATGTGTTTGAATATGGTGATGATGGAATTATGGATGTAAAAGTTGATGTAGTTCCAGATGAATTTACTGATGATGTAATGGACGCTAAAGATGGATGTCCTGTATCTGCAATTAATGTTGAAGAAAACTAATTCGTGATTGAATTAGTTTTTGTTTTGTACATTTGTTTTACATAATTGTCATTAATTTGTGATATTATTACCTTTTAACTATTCATTGCTTCATTATATAGTTTCTTAACTTCATGGATTGATAACTGTCTATAATCTCCAGATGATAATCCATCTACTGTTAAAAAGGAAATGCGTTCTCTTTTTAACTTAATAACATTATATCCTAGTGCTTTAAACATATTTTTAACTTGATGATTACGTCCTTCATGAATTGTTAATTCAACAACTGTAGTATTAGTCTTTTTATCTGCTCTTAATATTTTTGCTTTACTTTTAGCAGTCTTCTTACCATCTATTATTACACCATTTTCTAGTGTTCTAATGTTACCTTTAGTAATTAATCCTTCTATTTTTGCAATATATACTTTATCAATATTATTTTTAGGATGTGTAAGTAAATTAGCTAACTCGCCATCATTAGTAATTATAATCAATCCTGTAGTATCATAATCAAGTCTACCTACTGGATATATCCTTCTATTATCATCTATTAAATCAATTACAGTCTTTCTACCTTTATCATCAGTAGTACTTGTAATAATTCCACGAGGTTTATTAAGTAGATAATATACTTTATCTTGCTTTTCATTTATTGCATTACCTTCAACCTCAATATAATCATTACCACTTACTTTATCACCAAGACTAGCTATATCTCCATTTATATATACTAAGCCAAGTCTAACTAATTCTTCTGCTTTTCTTCTTGAACAATAACCTGAGGCTGCAATTACTTTTTGTACTCTTTCCACCGGCATCACCACATTGATTATACATTAAATAGTCTAATGTGTCAAAATAAAATATTAGTAATTATTATACTTGCAATTATACCTATTAAATCTGCACATAATCCTGCCCAAAGTGCATATCTTATTTTCTTAATGCCCACACTACCAAAGTATAAAGTTATTACATATAAAGTAGTATCAGTCGAACCCTGCATAACCGATGCTAGAAGTCCAACAAATGAATCTGGTCCATGATTATCATAAATACTATTTAAGATTGCTAAAGATGCGCTACCAGATATTGGTCTTATAGCAGCTAAAGGAAGTATTTCTAGTGGTACATTTAGTTTATAAAAAAGTGGTTTAAATAAACCTAATATAAATGATAAAAAACCACTATTAATTAGAATATTAACTCCAAGTATCATAGCTAAAAAGGTTGGAAACAGACTCATAATCATTCCTACCGAATCCTTAGAGCCTTCTAAGAAAGTATCATATACTGGTACTTTTTTTCTAACTCCATAGATTATTATTAATAAAACTATTAATGGAATTATTAAATTAGAAATATATTTAATGATGATACCACTTTGTAAATATCTTATCCACAAATATTCCTCCTATTGTTGAACAGGTAGTACCTATTATACATGCTAAAAGTATCGCAGTCGGATTAGCACTCTTATACATCATACGCATTGAGATAATGGTTGTTGGAACTAGTGTTACACCACTTGTATTAATTATTAGAAATGTAATCATAGAACGGCTTGCAGTATCTTTCTTTTTATTTAGTTTTTGTAAAGAATCCATAGCCTTTAATCCAAAAGGAGTAGCCGCACTTCCAAGACCAAATACATTTGCAATTATATTACTTGCAATATAACTTAATGATTCGTGCCCTCTAGGTATTTCTGGAAATAGCTTAGTAAGAATTGGTGAGATTAAATTAGAAAACTTATCAAGTAGTTTAGATTTCTCTGCTATGTTCATTAGTCCCATCCAAAGTGCAAGAACTGGAAATATCTGTATAATCATATCAAGACTAGTTTTAGAACTTTCCATTATTGTATTATTAACTACTTCAACATTATTGGTAACAATTGCATATATTATTCCGCAAGATATAAATATAGTCCAGATTATATTTACCACATGCGCCACTTCTTCTTATTCTTTGTTTTTATTTTTGCATATATAGGTTCAGTATATATTTGCTTATCACCTAGATTAACTATAACACTACCAACATTCTCTCTATCCTTTACTTTCTTAATCTTTTTTAATTTATATTTAATATTAATAGATTCTTTCTCACTATCATCTAGTATATATTTAAAATCTTCTTTAATATATAGATTATAGTCTTTATAATAGTTCTCGTTATAAATACTGATATATCCCTTTTTTAAAATAGAATAGCTTTTATAATTATCAAATCCATAATCAAATAAATCCATATGATCTTTAAAATCATTACCATCATTAAGTGTTACTGCAACTAGATTAGTATTATCTTTAGATGCAGTTGTAACAAGTGTCCTTTTAGCAATCTTAGTATATCCTGTTTTACCACCTGTTGTATATTTATAAAGTCTAAGTAATTTATGTTTATTATGCCAAATATAAGTGTTTTTATTTGTCTCTAACTTATACTTCTTTGTCTTTACTATCTTTCTATAATCACTAATCTTCATTGCATAACTTGTAAGTATAGCCATATCATAAGCAGTTGAATAATTAGCTTTATCTTCATCAAGTCCACTAGGATTATTAAACTTACTATTCTTCATACCTATTTCTTTTGCCTTATGATTCATCATTGTAACAAAGTTATCAACACTACCACCTACATAATCAGCAATAGCTAGAGCTGCATCATTACCACTTCTAAGCATTAATCCATATACTAAATCTCTTAACTTCAGTTTTTCACCTATTTTAATATATATAGCAGAACCATATGCCTTATTAATTGAACTATTTATTTTCACCTCGTCATCAAGTTTACCTGATTCTATAGCTAAAACTGCAGTCATTATTTTAGATATACTTGCAACAGACCTTACTTCATGAATATTTTTAGAATATATAATTCTATTATTATCTGTATCCATTAGGATTGCAGAAGTTGCAGAGGTGCTTATTCCTTTTACAATAAATGGAAATAGTAGAGTTATTATAAGTATTATTTTTTTCATATGTCACCTACATAAGTATATGAAAAAAGGCTTTGTTTATGCCTTATAATAATTAATTAATACATCACTAATATTTTTTGCAATCCTCTTATGATACCATTTCTGTCTTAATAAATATCTATCATTCGCATTAGACAAGAATCCTATTTCTATAAGTACTCCAGGTATAGTAATTTTTCTATTAAGTAACATTGTTTTTATCTCTCTAACCTCTCTTTTAGTATTTAGATTTTTCTTGAAATGTTCTTGAAATAATTTTGCAATCTCAATATTCTTACTATTTACATCGTCATAGAATACTTGTGCGCCGTGCCACGTAGTTGATGATACTGAGTTTAAATGAATTGATATATACATATCCGCACCTGACTCATTTATTATTTTAGCCCTGTTATTTAAATCGCTTCTTTTTCTCGCACCAGTACGCATATAACTTAAATCATAATCTCCATATCTAGTCATATATACAGTTGCGCCTAAAGACTCCAATTGTTCTTTTATCTCAAAACATATATCTAGATTTATATCTTTTTCGTAGATATCTTTATATATTGAACCTGGATCTAATCCACCATGACCTGCATCTATATAGAATGTGCGACCAAAAAGTGGAAGAGAAGTTGCATTAATTTTATATAATCCTCCAATTAATAATAAAAATATAAATACTAAAAAAACATATAGTTTATTTGATTTGTGTTTATATATAAACATAAAATCACCTATTTAACTATATGTCTTTTATCGTACATTTTGAATATTTTGTTCACCTTTATATTTTCCTCGATTATATTCCATTATCATTCGCTCAAGTTCACCGTTAGGATTTTCATCAACTACTTCACCTTTTTTTTGTGCTTCATAAAATCCACGTTCATCAAAAGTTGGAGCATTATCTTGATAACTTCCAGATTCATTTCTATAATACTCCATAAAACTATTATACTCAATAGTATCATTTACTGCATATACTACAAAACCTGTAACTATTGCAACTACAATTAATGTACAAAGAACTATTTTACCTTTTTTTGTTTTTAATAGCTTTTTTATACTTTTATTATATTTAGTTCCCTTTATTAACTGTAGATTTGGTTTGTATGCATCTTGTAATTTTTTACCATCTTTGTTAGTGATATTAATAATATTGTTATTTACTACAGTAGCATTCTTATTCATAGCTTTTAAAACATTAATAGTACGTAAATATATATCTTTATTTTTTTGTTGATATTTCAAATCCTTCGAAATAGATAAACTTAAAACCATATTCTTATGATTAGACTGTATTCTATAAACCGTATTATTAGGATTATTAATAATCTTATCGACTTGAAAACCATTATTATTTAATGTAGCAACTAATCCATGCATATCAATTATTTGACCATTATAATCACTAAATAGTTCCAATAATGCCGTACCTCTTAATTGATTAATATTAACTGCATTACTTCGCCCCTCAAAATTAATCGCATATTCTTTCATTTAACCACGTCCTTTACTATAATTAATCTACTATGAAATAGTCTAAAAGTCAATATTAAAATGTCAAACAAAGCAAAATTTGACACTTTTATTTAAATAAATTAAATGGATATCTATTAGGGAGTTCTAAAGTAAATATTAGTTTTTCTTTGGTTATTGGATGACAAAATGATAATTCTTTAGCGAACAAAGCAATTTGTGATTTATCTTTGCAATTCTTATTATATCTATGATCTCCATATAGTGGATATCCACGAGAAGAAAACTGCACTCTAATCTGATGAGAACGTCCTGTATGAAGATTAATCTTAACTAAAGATAAACCATCTTTATAGCCAACTTTCTCAAAGTATAATTCTGCATCTTTACCATTTGCATCAACACTTACTATATTTGTTTTACTATTCTTTAACAGTTTATCTTTTAATATTCCTTTTCCAAAAATATTACCTTCTACTACTGCATAATATATCTTTTTAAATTTACCATCTTTTATCTGTTTACTTAATCTAGATGCACATTTACTAGTTTTAGCAAAAACCATCACCCCACCTACAGGTCTATCTAATCTATGTACAAGCCCTAAATAAACATTACCTAACTTTTTATATTTATTTTTAACATATTCTTTTAACATAGTAAGTAAATCTACATCATTACTTGAATCTGCTTGTACAGGAATATTGATAGGTTTCTCTACAACTAATAAATGATTATCTTCATATATTATATTAATCATTAGACTGATACCTACCATATATTCCACATGGTAAAACTAAATTATTATTAGTTATGGGAAGACCTATATCTCCTGAATCTACAGTACCATCTGGATACTTCTTTAACACTGTAGTTTTTAGAATATTTTCAAGTACTATAGAAGATACTCCCGTAGTATAAGAATTAATTAAGAAAAATAATGGTTTATCAGACAATATTTCCATACAAGCTTCAATTAATTTATAAATATTATCTTCAAATTTCCAAACTTCCTTATTAGGTCCTCTTCCATAACTAGGTGGATCCATTACAATTGCATCATATTTATTTCCACGACGAACTTCTCTTTGTACAAATTTTAAACAATCATCTACAATAAATCTAATTGAATTATTCTCTAAATGAGATAATCTCATATTCTCTTTAGCCCACTCAGTCATACCTTTAGAAGCATCTACTTGTACAACATCAGCTCCTGCTTTAGAACAAGCCATAGTAGCTCCACCTGTATAAGAAAACAGATTTAATACTTTTATTTTACAATTACTATTTTTAATTTTGTCCATCATAAAATCCCAGTTAACAGCTTGCTCTGGAAATAATCCAGTATGTTTAAATCCTGTTGGACTAACTTTAAAAGTTAATCCTTTATAATCAATAGTCCAAAAATCATCTAACTTAGAAAAGAACTCCCAATTACCTCCACCTGATTTACTACGGTGGTAAAAACCATCAACTTTCTTCCATTTAGAATAATCATCTGTATACCACATTGCCTGTGGATCTGGACGTCTTAATATTACATTCCCCCAACGTTCTAACTTTTCTCCATTTCCTGCATCTATACACTCATAATCAACCCACTCATTACTAATCCTCATCAAATCACTTCCTAATTTCTAATACATTATCACATATAAAATTATCACAGTATTTATTATATTTTTCTATTTGTTCTTGTTTCCTTACTGTCCAACCAATTATAGGTTTAGATTCTCTAACCTTTTCAATTTGTTTATTTGGTAATCCCTTGATATTATAACATATAAAGTCAGGATTAGTAAATTTATTAAATAACATATATTTATATATACCATTAACTATAAAATTATAATTGTATGTATTAGTTAACAATTGTCCTCTTATATATGATTCTCTATTCTTTTTAAACCAATATATTATGAATGGACTAAAACTCTGTATAGCAAAGTATCCTTTATACTTATCTAATAATTTAACACACTCTTTTTCTAATTTATTACCTTTGTTGTAAGGTTTTAATTCAATTAGCAATGGAATTTTACCTGAAACTAATTTTAAAACACTATCTAAAGTGACAAGTTCATGACAAATATTCTTTAAAAATTTATAATCATGCTTACTTATTATATAAGTTTTATCACCACACTTAATAAAACTATCATGGCAAAGTATTACTACTTTATCTTTAGTTAGTGTAACATCAAATTCAACAGGTAATTTTTTCATAATTGCAAGTTCTATTGCAAGCAAACTATTTCCTTTTATATATTTATTATGGACACCTCTATGAGCAATTAATTTGTTTAATAATGGTTCTAAATTTTTCATACATCACCATTATATTTTATTATAAAATAAAAACAGTTAGACTATTTACTAACTATTTTAATATCAATTATTTTCTTGTATATATAGTATCTGAACCAAATGAATCTTTTACATTTAACTTATTATCATCTATACTATAAGTTGTGTCAAATGAAGCAGTATTACCATCATATAGAATTGATAACTTATCCCCATCTGTTTCATATGTACATTTCATAAGAGTTCCAGCAGCATCATAACTACAAGTTTTGTCACTATTGAACGTATAAACATATGATCCATGTGCCCATTTACCTACTATTGTATTTTTCTTTGTTTTCCCACATCCTGTAAGCGCAACTACACAAATGAATAATAGTATAGGAAACATAACCATTCTCTTTTTCATGTGCCCCTTCTCCTTTCTATAATTAATTGTATCATATAATATATTTTTATAAAACATATTAACATTCTTATTTTACTAAATTAATATTCCCATTTAAAACTGTTGGATTAAATCCTTCTATTTCGTCAAATAACATTCCTCTGGGAATATCATTTATTAAAAAGATTTTTTTACCAAGTCTGAATGCATCATACATTTCCAAGAATGTAGCACCACCAATATAGTTTTTATAAGTTTCACCATCTTTATTTTTATCATAGTTTAAAACTAATACCGCATCCATATTTTTAATTGTTTCTTCACTCTGTTTATACATTTTAGCCTTAAATTCTTGATGTTCTTTTTTACCTAATTTCCACATTCTTTCTTCAGTACTAGGATCATCATAACAATTAGGTAAAAACACCTCAATATTTCTACTTTTTAATATTTCTTTTATTTCTTCTATCTTTGAATAAAATTGTTTACTACATATAATCAATACCTTCATATTTGCCTCCCATGTAATTATACCACACTAGTTTTTATTTTGTTCAATTAGCTTATTCCAC
>CAMVPJ010000017.1 GCA_947169395.1 uncultured Caryophanales bacterium | reverse complement strand
TCGCTTGTCAAGTATTTTTTTCTATAAAGTATCACTTTCCTATTATATAAAAAAAGAAGAAATATCATTCAAAATGTTTGGACGTAGTTCTTCTAACATGCCAATACTTTATAATAACAATTCATGTACAACTATTGCATTAAGTGGATTGTTGTCTAATCCCCTCAGCCAGAAAAATTTGACACTATTTTCGAAAAAAATAGACATGTTATATGTCTATTTGCGCAACACTTTTTCTAACTCTTTACTAGTTGATAATTCTAATGCCGTATCATAAGTAATAAAACTATTATCACTAAAATATTTACTTATATCATAGGCTTCAACATCAAAATTAGATAGGTTGATAACATCATTATCAATAATCGAATAAACATAGCAATTTGAACCATTTAGTCTCTTTGGTGAAACATCATACCCTAAAATAGTTTTATTATCTGCTTTATAAACTTGTAATGAAGTAGAAAAATAATTTTCAAATTCATAATTAAATAAATATTCTTTGTTTTTAAAAAACTTATCACCTAAATCATTAATTTCAGATGATAGTGCGATAGATTTAAGTTCGTCATAATTAAAACTATTATTATCAAAAGCATCAGAAATTGGTACAATTTGTAATTCACTTAGAAATTCAGTAGAAAAATGATGCTCCTGATAATCAAAATTATTGTTATTACTACAAATAACACCAACAATTTTATTATCTGTAATTGATTTATACTCAATATCGCATGAGTTAATATACTTATCTCCTTTAGTACATATATAATAGTTACCATCATTATGTACTAAATAATATTTTGATGCATCAATACTATTACATCCTGAAAGTACTGTTGGTAACATTGTACCTATTATAATACCAGCCTTAACAAGATTAATCTTCTTCATATTTTCTATTTTGTTTATTCTTAATTTCATATTTCTTTCTTCTTTCTATTTTCGAATATATACAACCACAATAATCTTGACGATATAAATTATATTTTTTAGATAATTCAATACTTGTTTTATAACCATTTTTCTTTTTAAAATCAGCAACTAAGTATTTTATACCGTATATATTTTCAAGATTAATACCTATCTCATTTAACCAAGTAGCATTTTTATAAGGACTAATTGATAATGAAGTTGTAAAGTAGTCATAACCTAATTTTTTAGCAACATTTGCAGTATAATCAAGTCTTAATTTGTAGCACTCAAAACACCTTTTACCACCTTCAGGTTCACTTTCTAATCCTTTTACTGCATTATAAAAATCCATATTATTATAAGTACAATTAATAATATTAACTGTATTATCATATTTAACTGTATCTATTAGTCTTTTAAGTTCATCTAATCTTTTATCATATTCTTCTTTAGTATTAATATTAGGATTGTAATAAACAATATCTATCTTAAAATATTTTGCAAGTACACTTAATACATAAGATGAACAAGGCGCACAACAAATATGTAAAAGCAATCTTGGTGTATAATCTAGACTACTAATTATTTTTTCCATCTCTACTTGATAATTCATAAACACCTCACAAAAAAATGACTAGTCAAAAACGACTAAATCATTATAATACTAAAAATAAATTTTTTCAACATGCTTCATCACAATAATTATTAACAAGTTCCTTAATATAGTTTGCATATATGCCATTTAATTCATCATATTCTTCATCTGTTAACTCATCATAACCACTTTCCTGTGTGTCTACAGTAGATAAATGCGTTCCTACAATCTTACCATCATTTATAAATATAATTAAAGGTACATATATTCTTTTCTCACCTGTATCATATTCTTTACCATCATCATCTGTAACAATATATTCTTCAAGTTCACTATCTAGGGCTTTTAATAATTTAAAATATCCTTTAGTTCCTTTAATCTCATTGCCACTATCGTCTTTTTTATATACTAACTTACCATCTTTAACCTCATAATAATCGCGTTCATCATGCATGTTTATATAGTATATAGTATCAATTTTATAGTCATGAGCTGCTTCTAGTAATACAGGTAGAGCCGACCTACACCAAGGGCACTCTGGATAACCTAAATATATAATACCAGTTCCTTTTTTAATTACATCTATAACCTCATCATAACTAGCATACTTAATCGGATTAGTCTTACTAATACTTAAACTCTTTACTTTATTACTACTTCCTTTTAATGTTTTACCATTTAATGCCTCATATTCTTTCTTAAATCTAACTGCATCAGATTCTTTACCACATGCACTAACTATAAATACCATTAATATAATTAATAATAATCTAACATATTTCATTTTACCACCACAATAATTTTAACAAAATATAGAAAAAAAGTATAGATATTTATACTATTTTTGATATATTGCAATAGAAGTTTTACCAAATTTCTTATTTTTAATTAGATTATAATTACATTTTGGTTCTTCTTCCTCATACTCACAAATAATTATTCCATTATCATTTAATAGGTCATTATCTATAATATACTTAATAGAATTATTCATTAATCCTAAATGATAAGGAGGATCAATATATATAATATCAAACTTAATATCTTTATTTTTAAATTGTTTTAGTGCATTTAAATAATCATCTCTAACTATATAAGAATCTTCTATATCAGTTAAATTATTAATTAATATCTTGTATATATCTTTTCCATTCTCAACGAAGTAACACTTATCTGCCCCGTTAGATAATGCCTCAATCCCAATAGAACCACTCCCGGCAAATAAATCTAGAAATATACTATTTCTTACCTTGTTTTGAATACTACCAAAAATTGATTCTTTAACTCTATCTTTGGTAGGACGAGTTCCATCTATATCAAATCCTTTTATATATTTGCCTTTATACTTACCACTTATAACTCTCACGTTCTCACCTAAAAAAATTATATAATTAGTCTTATATAATGTCAAGAATTTAATGTAGATATTATTGTACTTACCATATCTATCGCATCAATTGTTTTATTAATTCTATCTATTGGCCTTAAGTGATATTCCTCTTTTACTTTATCTACAAAACTATTAAAACTACTAGGATCTCTATTAAGTATTTTATACCAATAAGAATGAGTATGAAGATAATCTAAATACATTTTATTACTCTTTAATTTAAATTGAATATCTAAAGTCATTAATCCTCAAAATGCTTATATAAAGGTCTTGGTTTATACTCTTTCTTATCAGTATTATCTACATTATCTTTATTACCAGAAAAATCTTGAAATACACCTAATACTCTTTGAATACTCCCTATACCTTCCTGCAGGGAATCTAGATTAATAGTTTTTAAAAAAGCAATAAAATCAGTAAAAGCACTAGTCTTAGTAATATCCTTTAAAGTATTATCTTTCCTAGTATCACTAACTAAATATTTATCCCACACACTATTATCATCACCATATAAGTCATACATCTCATAGAATTTTTGCCATGTCATTTCATTAGAGTCTACATACTTGATTAGGATTGGATTCTTTTTAACAAACTCTTTAAACTGTTCTTTCACTCTAATCACCTATTAAATAATATGAAAAAAATACAATAATATGTATTTTAATCACTATTACTTTAAGGCTTTAAAGCAGTTATTGGAATAATATAAATACCTGTATCAGGATCTTTTACAACTGACTTAAAATTTGCAGTAATAATACACATAAATTTAGGTTTCACTGTCATATTATCATAAAATTTAAGAAGTTCTTTAGTTGCTTCATCAATTTTATTATATCCAAGTTTAACCTCAACAGCAGCATAATCACCACCTGGAAATTCTAAAATAGAATCAACTTCCAATCCCGTAACATTATCCCTAAAATGATATAAACTACCACCAAGATATTCCATATATATTCTAAGATCTCTTTCTACTAATGATTCAAATAAAAATCCAAATGTATTTAAATCTTTAAGTAATTTATCTTCATTTAAATTTAGTGCTGCGCATGCTAAAGAAGGATCAGTTAAATGTCTTTTTGGTGATTTACCAACTCGCTCTTTAGAACGATAATTTTCACTATATGCATTTTGATTTTCAATTAAATGCAATCTATCTAACACATCTAAATAATCAGCAACTGTAATTCTACTTCTAGTTAAATCGTCTCCATTTTCAAAATCTTCTATATCTTTAATTAACGTTTGATTATTAACTATTGTTGATTCATTGCGAGCAAGAGATCTGAGTAACATTCTCATTTTGTTTTTATCTCTTTTTTTATCATCATTCATATCTTTGTCCAAAATTGATTCTATATAACTTTTAGGAATCATACTTACATTTTTAGGATTAACTTTAATATTTCTTGGCCATCCACCTCTAATAATTAAAGTTGCAATATCTCCTAAATCAGGGATATTAACATTTTTATTTTTTTGCGTACCATTATACATGTCTGTTAAAGACGCTTCACCAGTTGAATCACCTGACTCATATAATGACATCGTGTACATTTTTATTTTACCAATTCTTCCCGCACCAGAGTGGTCAACTTCTTTTTTCTTTTCATCATTAAGTTCTGTTGAACACGTTAAAATATACTTACCACACTTAGTATCTTCATCACATTTTCTTCTTACTTTATCCCATACTTTTGGAACTAAATGCCACTCATCTATAAGTTCTGGTTTCTCTTCATTTAAAATAAGTTCTAAATCTAGTTTTGCTCTTTCTTTTGTCTCATCATCATCTAAGAAAACACTACTTTTAGAATGCTTATATGCAGTCCAAGTTTTACCACACCATTTTGGTCCTTCTACAGATACTGCACCAAATACACTCAAATAATTGTTAAAATTATCATCAAGCAATCTTGGCATATATTCTTTACTATTAAAATTCATTTTATCCCTCCAACGTTAACTATATAATACCATATAAAAATGTATATTACAATACCAATATACATTTTTTAAGGAATTTGATATACAAATTTTAAAACTTTTAATATACATTTTTTAAAATATTTACTCATAACTTGCATCAAGTATTATATCATTGGTTATAGGTCTTGATAAATCAAATAAATTACTATTTACAGTCCATCCAGAAAACAATGTGTTTCCTTTAGGATTATTTATAATACTAACTCTTGATCCTGCTTTAACACTAACTTCATCTTTTTTATTACCATCTTTAAATATTACAGTATAAGTTGTATCTTCATATACATCTTCTTTATAATTTTTATATAATCCTAATCTATTATTAATCGCAACATCTTCTGCTTTATATAGTTTATTTAAGTATGTAAGTTTAGTATAAACATACTGTACATTAGCTAGTCCTTCTTTAAGTAGTAATGTCTGTAATAAATCATCATCTACATATACCCAAACTAGTCTCCTATCATATTTATCAGTATGACTACTAGTAGTCTCATAGCTGATATAAATATTATCCGCATTCTTTAATTTCTCACATGTATAATCTCTAGCTGTATCTCCATATTCTTCTGGATTATCACCTACCTCAGGAGTATTAATACCAAGAAATCTATATGTATAAGTACTACCATCTTCATTAAATCTAGCAGTGTCACCATCAATACAACCTACAAGACTTACTTTTATCTTTTTTGTAGTACTAGAATTATTAGTTAGATTATCATTAACATTATTTAAAAACTTAGTAAAATCAATATGATATACACTAGATATAACTGCAATAAGTAGTATAGCAAGAAAGCCAAATATTACTTTAAATGAATTTGAGAATTTCATTTTTTCTTATTTAAGTAGCAATAAACAGTATTTTTAAGTAACATAGTTACAGTCATAGGTCCTACTCCACCTGGAGTCTTAGTTATTAGTGATGCCTTCTTAGATACTTTATCAAAATCAACATCCCCACTAATTTTACCGGTTTCAAAATTAATACCTACATCTATTACTACTGCTCCTGCTTTAACCATATCATCAGTTATTATATTATTAATACCTACCGCACTAACTAATATATCTGCATTCTTAGTAAAACTACCTAAATCCTCCGTTTTAGAGTGACATACAGTTACAGTAGCATCCTCATTTAAGAATAGTTGTATTAATGGTTTACAAGTTAATTTACCACGACCAACTAGAACTACATGTTTACCACTAATCTCTACATTACTTCTCTTTAACATTTCAATTACAGCAGCAGCTGTGCATGGCACTAAAGTTTTTCTACCATTAACAAGTCTACCTGTATTTATATCAGTTAACCCATCTACATCTTTACTATTAATTATAGTATTAATTAATCTTTTTTCATTATATCCATCAGGTAGAGGTAACTGTACAATAATACCATTTACATATTCATCATTATTTAATTCTTTAATCTTATTAATTATTGATAACTCAGTTTCTCCTTCTTCAAATTTATAATGACGAAAATAAATACCAACATCACTACAAGCCTTCTCTTTAGTTTTTACATACGTATTACTAGCCTCATTATCCCCTACTTGAATAACAGCAATAGAAGGTTTTAACATTTCATACTTAATACTTTGTTTAAGTTCAGATCTAATCTCCTCACTAATAGTTCTTCCATCAATTACATTATCCATCTTAATCCTCCTTATAAATAGGAAATTTCCTTGTTACTTCTAATACTTCACTCTTTAATTTATCAAGTAACTCTTCGTCATTCCTATTCTTTAAACATTGTACCATAATTCGGGATATAATTTCAAATTCAGCTTCTTTAAATCCTCTAGTAGTCATTGCAGCAGCACCAATTCGAATACCACTTGCAACATTCATGCTATTTGCTTCCCCTGGTATAGTATTTTTATTTACTGTTATATTTATTTTATCTAATACCTCTTCTGCTTCTTTACCAGTAAGACCAATACTAGTAACATCAAGAAGTAGTAAATGGTTATCACTACCACCACTAACTATCTTAATACCAGATTCAGTAAATACATTACACATTACACTAACATTTTTTAATACTTGACTCATATACTCTTTAAAACTATTTTGCATAGCTTCATAAAAACACTGAGCTTTAGCTGCAATTACATGCATTAAAGGACCACCCTGTATTCCAGGAAAAATAGTTTTATTAATTTTCTTAATAATATCTTCATTATTAGTTAAAATTAATCCACCACGAGGACCTCTTAATGTTTTATGAGTAGTAGACGTTACAACATCAGCAAAAGGTACCGGAGATAAATGTAAATTAGCAGCAACCAACCCTGCAATATGTGCCATATCAACCATTAAGTATGCCCCTACCTTATCCGCAATCTCACGAAAACGTTTAAAATCAATCTCACGAGAATAAGCAGATGCACCAGCAATAATCATTTTAGGTTTGTATTTTAAAGCAATTTCTTCTACATTATCATAATCAATTAGACCAGTCTTACTATCAACCTTATAATCAACGATATTATAGTCAATTCCACTAAAACTAACTTTAGAACCATGCGTTAAATGACCACCATCAGTTAAGTTCATTCCAAGTACTGTATCTCCAGGTTTAAGTAAAGCACGATATACAGCCATATTTGCAGATGATCCACTATGAGGTTGAACATTCGCATACTTTGCACCAAATAACTTACAAGCATACTCTATAGCAAGTGACTCAATAGTATCAACATTCACACACCCACCATAATATCTATGATTAGGATATCCTTCTGCATACTTATTTGTGAAAATACTTCCCTGCAATTTTAATATATCTTCTGATACATAGTTTTCGGACGCAATCAACTCTACATTATCATTTTGTCTTTTAAACTCACTATCAAGCGCTTCTTTTATTCTTTTATCCATTTAATCAACTCCCACTTTCTTCTAATAATAAATCAAAATCCGATTTATATAATTTATCCTGTTTTACTCTATATTTTTCAAATTCTGTTAGTGCTTTATCCCTTGCTATTTCATGTGATATTTTCCCTGCATCTTTTAATATATCTCTATCATCTGCAAGTAAATATTTATCAATTCTATTTGCCCAGTCTTCCATTGTCATTGGAATATTTCGTTTTGCTCTTGATTCAGCTAAATCTAAAAATGCAGAAACAATTAATTCTAATTGCTCTAATTCTTCCTTTGATAAATAATTTTTAGCAATTACAACATCTGTATCTAGAATTTTGCCATTAGGAGAATTCTTCCAAGATGTAAGTCCCATATTATTCTTTTCCGCATCAGAACGATTATATATTATCTCTGCTGCAGTTTGATGAGAAACTGCATAGTGCATTTTATTTTGAACTTTCTTAAAAAATTTAACTGTTGTAGGAGCTTTTGAATCATAATCCACAGCTGTTGCATATATATCAGTAATTTTTTGATAAAATCTTCTTTCAGATAATCTTATTTCCCTTATTTCAGCAAGTAATGATTCAAAATAATCTTCATCAAAAAATATTCCATTTTCCATTCTCTTTTTGTCAATAATATAACCTTTTTTAGAGAATTCTTTTAATATATTAGTCGCCCACCTTCTAAATTGAATGGCTCTATCAGAGTTAACTCTATAACCTATGGAAATTACCATATCTAAATTATAATATTGTACATTTCTTTTTACTTCTCTATTACCTTCATTTTGAACTAGTAAGAATTTCTTACTAGTTGAATTTTCATCCATTTCGAAAGTATTATATATATCATTTATATGCATGGTAATATTATTTCTAGTCGTATTAAAAAGTTCTCCAATTGCTTTTTGTGTTAGCCACAAATCACCATTTTCAAATCTAACTTGAATTTCTCTATCATGTGTTTGTCTTTCAAAAATCAAAAATTCTGCGCTACTACTACGAATAATTAAATTATTGGTCAAATGAATCAACTCCTTTAATTAATCTTTATTTTCATTTAAAACACGTTCTACCTCATTAATTAATACTTCTTTGTCTGGAATATAATAAGTATATGTTTGGGCGAAAACTTTATTAGATAATCCACCTAATGCATATTCCATTGTGATATCTTTTTTTCCTTTACAAAGAATTATACCAATTGTTTCATTATCAAACTCATCACGAATCTCTTTATTATAATAATTAACATACATATTCATTTGACCAGCATACTCAGGTTTCATATCATCCATTTTTAAATCAATTAATACATATGACCTTAATATTTTATTGTAGAATACTAAATCAACATAATAATGAGTATTATTATCCAAAGTAATTCTAACTTGGTTTCCCACATACATAAAACCTTTACCTAATTCCATTAAGAATGCAGATAAATGATTAATTAAACTATTTTCTAAATCACTTTCTAATCTAGGTTTATTCTCTTTTATGCCGAGAAACTCAAACACATAAGGTTCTTTTAATATATCAGTAGGATTGCTTATCGTCTGACCTTTTCTAGATAATTCTAATACTTTTTGTTTATTCGTCTTGCCATCAGAAAGCAGCAATCTTTGATACAAAGATGAATCAATCTGTCTTTTTAATTCTCTCTTAGACCATTTTGAATTGATACATTCTTTCTCATAAAAACTTCTTTCATCATCATCTTCAATATAAATTAAATAACAATAATGACTCCAACTCAATTTTCCAGCCAGTGGTTGGAAATTCTTATATTTATTATAAAATAATCTCATGTTATATAATCCAGATAAACCAAAACCATTACCAAATCTATTAGTTAATCTTTTCGATAACTTTTTTAAGATATCTTTACCATATTCAGCTCGAATATTACCATTTTGTTCGTTTTCAACAATAACCTTACCAACACTAAAGCAAGTTTCAACTAAAGTATTATTAATCTGATAAGACATTTTATTTTTATTAGTTTTAATAATACTTTCAATTTGACCAAATAAATCATTAACTAAATTATCACTATCTTTTACTATTACATCTGTCTTCATAAATCCCCCTCGTTTTTTTATTTTGTGTATCACTAAACTCAATTTGTGTATCACTAAAACCAGATTGTGTATCACTAAATTCATTTTGTGTATCACTTTAAGCTACTATTATTTAAAAATTAAACATCAACCATTCAGTTTTAAATGCCATAAGTAAACCTATAATAATCATTATAATTCCACCTATAAGATGCGAATACTTACTATATTTATTAGATATACCTGTTACTTTAAATGTAATCATAGCTATACTAAATACGATAATATCATCTATCATAAAGAATAATAAGTATAGGAAGAAATAAAGAGCAGTAAGTGGAGCTGATACATTATTCATCGCGATTATATTAGTAAACATAACAGGAAGTCCAGCTGAACATGCAAGTTCAATTAAGTTTACAGAAAATGCAAGGAATATTATACCAATGAGAGCAATTATAAAACTCTTCTCTGCAAGTATTCTTTTTATCTTCTCTACTATCTTTCTTCTTTTCTTAGCATTCGTGACACTACAGCCAATATCTTTCTGTCTCTCTTTATAATATGATCTTAAATTAATTATTCCACCAACTAAGGCAACAAGCGCAATTATATATTTAAACCATGTTTGTATTAATGCTGAAGCAATATTAAGATACGCTAACATAAACATTAAATAAACAAGTGCGGATGATAGAATAAATGTAAAACCTAATATCCACATACGACGCCTATTTTTCATATTTATAAGCATGGTAATTAAGAATAATAATACCCACATCGCACATGGATTAAAACCATCTACTAAACCAATTACAATAGATATTAATGGTAGTGACACTTTTTTTACATCAACCTTACCTAGTAATGGTATATTCTTAACAGTAGACTTTGATGCAATACTTTTATTTTTATCCATACATTTTTTATAATCTTTATCTTTAATTATAGAATTAACTACATCACAGTAATCAGTATCATTATATTCTTTAATTAATGATTCTATATCATCTTTAGTCGCACTACTAAATCCAATTATATAATCACTTCCAATAACAGTAATTGGAACATAACTCTCTTTAATACCTAGTCCATCTCTAACTTTTTCTGTTACAAGCGCACTATCATGTACTTCATATTCTTTAACATTTAAGTAATCATATTTCTTCTTTAATTTCTTTAAATAAGCTCTTTCTTCCTTACAATGAGGACATGTAGAACTATGAAAAAGATATAAATTTACATCCTTCGCACTTACAATACTTATACTAATAAATGATATAAAAATAAATAATAAACTATATAAAAATCTCTTCACATTAATCACTCAAAAACTTTCTAATCTCTTCTTTAGTATGTTCTCCTACTAATCTTTTATCTCCTTTAATATATACTGGAAGTACGTCAGTAACATTATACTTATCAACCATATCGGTATCGATATCATAATCATAATCGATAACTTTAATATTAAGTTCATTAGCTACTTCATTAAATCTACTTTTCATAACTAAACAACTACTGCACCATACCGCACTAATTCTAATTACTTCCATTTTTAATACTCCTTAACTTATTATAACAAATATCAAAATACTTAATAAAGTAGTCTAACTCCTCCTTAGTAGTTTTATAAGATAAACTAACTCTAATACTACTACTAGCTCTATCTTTAGAGTTAGTAACAGCCATAACAGCTTTAGAGATAGTAGATACAGAACATGCAGACTGAGTAGATATATATATTTCATATTCTTCTAAAGCATGTTGCATTACCTCAGGTTTAATACCTACTACACTTAAATTAACAATATTAGGTATACATTTATCATTACTATTAATAAATACATTATCATATTTACTTAGTTTATCTTTTAAATAACTATTTAATTCTCTAACATAATCATACTTCTTGTCTATTTCTTCTAAAGCAAGTCTTAAAGCCTTAGAAAGGGATGCAATAAGTTCAGTAGCTGGAGTTCCACTACGATAACTAGTAGTGCTTTTACCTCCATGAATTAAAGGAGTAATAGCTACACTTTTCTTCTTAATTAAACATCCACTACCTTTAATACCAAATATCTTATGTCCAGAAAAACTAGCTAAATCTATATTAGTTAAATCTACTTTACACTTACCTATTGCTTGTGTTAAATCAGAATGAAAATATACATGCTTATACTCTTTTAGTAATAAACCAATCTCTTCAACACTCTGTCTTATTCCAATCTCACTATTCACACAACCAATACTAACAAGTATTGTATCATCATTAATTAACTCTTTTAAATTATCTATATCCACTAAACCAGATTCATCAAGTTTAACAAAATCTACACTATAACCCAAATCAACTAAATAATTAATAGGTCCATAAATAGAAGAGTGCTCAAGAGGAGTAGTTATAATATGCTTCTTATTAGGATGAGCAAGACATACACCTTTAATAGCAGTATTATTAGACTCACTAGCCCCACTAGTATATATAACCTCACTCTTATCTACACCAAGTAAAGAAGCAATTTGATTAGTAGAAGCATCAATTAAACCTAATGCATCACTACCTAACTTATGTAAAGAATTAGGATTACCTGAATACTTAGTAGCCTTAATAAAACTATCTAATACCTCATCACTAACCTTAGTAGTCGCACTATAATCTAAATAAACCATTTAACCACCAACTTTCAACATACTAATTATAACATTTTTAAAATACCCTTGTAAATGAAAAATAACTGAAATTATATTCCAGCTATTTCATCTTCTTTATAAATTCATTTATACTAGTTTCGATATCATCTTTTAAGATATAATCACTAAATCCTATCTCTTTATAATGTTCTTTAATCATTTTCTTATTTTCTTCAAGCATTACAATAACAGGAGTATCAAACTTAGGTATTTCTTTTAATTCATCAAGTGTACTTTTCGCACTACCTTTTACTGTATCATCATCTAGTATAATATAATCAAACTTATCCCCTGTACGAATCTTATTTATAACATCTAATCCATACATAGTACCAACTGCATCAATATCATGTTTAATAAATAATTCTTTTTCTATATTTAATTTATCTAAATCATCATCTACTATAAGTACTCTTTTCTTAGATTCAATATAATTAGTCTTTATATTACTTTTCTTACCAATTTCTATTTTTTGGTCTATTACTACTATAAACTCAGTTCCTTTATCAACTTCACTCTTAATCATAATAGATCCACCTATAATATTAATAATCTTCTTAGTAATATTAAGATCTACATCCATATTAGCAAGCCTAGCCTCATCTTTTTCATCTAATGGTTTATCGAGTGTTAGAATATCATTTACTTTACTTATATTCATACCAACACCAGAATCTTCAACAGTAATAATTAAACGACACATATCATACTTAACAATTACACTTACATTAAGTTCAATAAATCCTTTTTTAGTATTCTCTACTGAATTTAATAGTATAGACATAATTGCTTGTTTAATCTTAATATAATCACCATTTAAATACTCTGGTAACTCACTACTAATAGAACTACTATATTTAACGTTCTCACTTACTTTATCCTTTATAAATAGATTAATCTCTTCAAATAATCTTTTTGCATCATACTTATTATTTTCTATTTTAATCTTTCTAACATCCGCACTAGATACATCTAATACATCATTAACAATATAAGATATTTGTCTAGTATTAGATTTAATCGCACTTACTATATCTTCTAATTTAACATATTTATCAGTATCAATCATATTAGTTAGATTATCAATATTACTTATAGGTTTTCTAACTTCCTGAGTCATTCTAAATAAGAAATTAGATCTATCTTCATTATTCTTCTCTAATATATCTTTATTTCTATTAAGTTCATTAATAACCTTAACATCCGGATTCTCAATAGTAAAATACATAAGAACTGTAATAAACGTCTCCATTGCGGTCATCAGTAGCATGCCAGGATTAATCCTTTGAATAATAGTAACAACTGCCCCTATTAAAACAAATAAAAATACAGGTAAATACTTTTTACTTTTTAAATTTCGATAATTAAATAACATTCTAATACCAAATGATGTAATTACTATCGGAGTTAATAAATATAATACATTTGCGGCCATACCATATGTGTAATACACTTCACCTTCTGTATGATTATGCAATGGTAAATATATTACAGCAATAACTACAGCAATTAACAAAGGAATATAAAATGTAACAACTTTATTTAAGTATTTTTTCTTTTTTTCAATAGACATTTTAGAATCACATGATATAGAAAAAACATATATTCCAAATAGTATTTGCCAAACAGCATAATATATAAGAAGTCCCTTAGTAACAATTATATTATAAATATTAGTCTCTTCCAAATTTAAAATACAATAAAATGAAGATATAGCAAGTACAACGCCAATAAAATTTGAAACTATCAAGTATCCATAAATTTTATTTTCAATCGTTTTCATTTTTTCTTTAGAAAAGAAAACAATCATCAATAAAATATTATAGAATAAACTACAAATAGAAAATGTACTACTTAAACTCATAACATCACCTCGTCTATAATTAACACTATATACAGTATAACACAAAAAAAAAGAACTATAAATAGTTTTGTAGTTCTTTTTTACATTTTTTTCTTACTCAATACTTTTTGACTACCATATTCCTTTATATAAATTTCAGCATACCTACAGTTATCAATACCTTCATTTTCTAAAAGACGATAATCAACTTTACCATTTTGCGTCATTGGAAGTGAATCTTTAAACTCATAAAAGTAAGGAACATCTCTTTGTGAAAAATTATCCATACACATTTTTTCTAGTTGTTTTTGAATTTCATCCTCCATACCACGATATTCTTTTTTTAAAACAACGACAGCCTTTGGAAATTTTCCATATGAATGATTTGGACTATCAACACCAACTGTGCATGCATCGAAAACATATGGGTGTTTTAAAATCAATTCATTCATAATATTCGGATGGTTGTTGTGACCATCAGGTCTAACAAACATTGTCTTCATTCTTTCTTTAAAGAACAATTCTCCATTTTCATTAATAGTAAATAAATCCCCAGTCTTTATCCACTTAATTCCATTCTCATCTTCAATTATTTCAGAATTTGTAGCATTACTATTATCTAGATATCCTTTAAATATTGCTGGACTTGAAATTAGTAATTCTCCAATTTCATTATACTTTAATTCCTCAGTTGTATCCGGATTGACAACTTTAACATTTGTTTTAGGAAAGGGAACTCCAACACTATTAATTGAATTACAATTTTCATCAACATTAACGATTGCAGCAGACGAAACTTCAGTCATTCCATACCCTTTTTGAACCTTGTTTTTATTGTTATGTGCTTTTAAAAATTCATTCGTCTTAACTTCTAATTGTTCATTTAAATGATCTCCACCAACTCCTGGATTATTTAAAAATGATAAATCTCTAGATTTTTCAAAAGTAATGTTATAAGTTTTTCCATTAATTTTAATATGTTTTTTCCTAATTGAATGAATTTTAGGATCATTCATAAGAGAATCAAAACCTCCAGGAATATCTAGATATGCTTGAGGCTTATATTTAAGCAAATAACTGCCCATTTTTTTCAAATCTCTTTGTGGAATAATAACATTTTTAAATCCTAAAGTTAGTGGCATGTGGATACCTGCAACTACACCGTATGACAGAAATATTGGCATAATGTTTAAAAACGTATCTCCTAACTTATGCGCTATTCCAGAATGAGCATATTGCCAAGCAACAGCGTTTACATTCTCATTTGATAATTGGGCTAATTTACTTTTACCCGAGGTTCCACTAGTACTAACTATAATAGCAACCGCATCCTTCTCATACTTACTATCATTTACTTTTTCTACATTGTCTCCCGCTTTTAAGAAATCTTTCCAAACGATAGCACTAGAACCGTGCTTTTTATTTTTATTTTTATTTTTAAAATTATAAATAACTTTCAAATACTTAGGAAACGATTCTGAAATACTATAATATATAATTTTATTATCATTATTCATTAATTCATCAACTTTAGAACTAGCTAAGTCAATTGAAATAATTAAATTAGAATAAGATGTTTTTTCTTTTAAATTATCAACACTCAATCTTGGATCAATAATATTGCATACAGCACCAATTCTATTTAAAGCATAAAGCACATATATTGCTTCTGGTGTAGTTGGACTTATTAAAGATACTATATCCCCCTTCTTAACTTTTTGATAAACCAATGATTTAGCAACCTTATCAATATTCTTTAACAATTCCTTATTTGTTATTTTGTTCCCAAAAAATTCGTATGAATAATAATCTAAATTATTTGAAATAATAGTCTTCATATAATCATATATTTTTTTTGGTGGAATGACTCCATTAATTGCCTCTTCATCATAAAACTTCAACCAAGGCTTATCTACACTTGCAAACCCAGTTAATTTCCCTTCTAATACTTTTTCTTTTACAATTTTCTTTTTCTTTGCAGCGTCATTATTACGCTCATGCTCTTTTACATAAATATTTTTCATATTTCCCCCAATCTTTAATACAACAATATTTTAATATAAATAAATTAGTATTGTCAATACTTTTTGAAACTTCCAAAAACTCTTAGAAAGTAAGGTTTATATAATTATTTGGATTATTATTTTTTAGGAGTGTTTTGAATGAATAAAACAGAAAATATACTATTAATTAAGAAAAAGATAAAGTTTTTGGAAGTCCATAAACTTTATATCATAGTTTAAATATTAGCGCAAATGACGTTTTTTTAAAATCTTCTTTGTAACTTTTACTATATTTAATATACTACGTGTATATTTTTAAAAACAGTTAAAAATTAAATGTAGTTTTTGAAAAATCATAAAATTTAAAAAATAAAAAAACTATTTCTTAGTTGAAATAGTCTTCTTAGATTTCTTCATAGCTTCTCTTTTCTTCTTAGCTTCTAGTTTCTTTTTTGCTTTAAGTTTTTCTCTTTCTTTAGCTCTAGCTTTTTTCTTAGCTTCACGAATCTTTAATGCTTCTAGTCTTTTTTTCTCTTTTAATTTCTCTTTTGCTTTTTTCTTTGCCTCACGTTGTTTTAAAATCTCTAATCGTTTCTTCTCTTTTAATTTTTCTCGTGCTTCTTTTCTCTTCTTAGCTTCAAGTTGTTTCTTAGCTTCTAATCTAGCTTTTTCTTTTACTTTCTTCTCTGCTTCTCTTTTTTTATTAGCCTCTATTTTCTTTTTTAATCTTTCAATCTGTTTTTGTCTTTCTCTATTTTTCTTTTCTTTTATTTTTGCCTTAACTTGTGCCTTCTTTTCTCTAGCACGTTCTAATCTTTCTAATCTTTGTAATCTCTTAATCTCTTTTTCTTGTTCTTTTTTCTTTAACTTAGCTTCTATCTGCTCCTCAGTAAGTCTAGGTCTACCACTATTACCAGGTCTTCTATCTTCGACACCATCTCTAGTAATTCTAGAATCAAATGAAGTTATTCTTTTAAATCCTAATAGTTCAGTATCAAATCCAGCACTCTCAAATATTTCATATGCACTCCTACCTTGCTTCTTTTCATTTAAAAAGTGTATTTTATACTCTTTAGTATATGTTATACCTCTATCTCCAACGTGTTTAACAAATTTATTTTTACTTAATAACTCTTTTTCTTTTTCTGTAAATGCTCTTTTAGACATTTAATATCCTCCTAATCTTGTTAATTTATAAAATTGCTATAAACTAAGGTGTTTTCACAATCTACTAAAATCTTAGCACACAAAAAATAAAAAAGCAATTAGAAATAAAAAAAATCATAAAATTTTCACTTATAACTAATAAAAGCATTGCATATAATTAAAAAAAGAGTGTGAACTCTTTTAATTAAACATACATGATCCAATTATAATTGCAAGTAAGATATATAGAACAATAATTATAATATAACTACTGTTTCCACATCTTTTCTCACAACCAGTATTATTGTTGTTATTATTATTTTGGTTGTTACAACACATACTAATTACACCTCCTTAAATATATGCTCCAAGTATAATTATTAATAAAATAAATAATACTAAAACGATAGCTGCGCCAGATACGCCTTGATTACAACACATATTTACCCTCCTTTATCTATTTTCATAGTATTCTATGAATTTTTTTTAAAATTGTGCCATAAATGTTGTTTTTTCTTTTAAATTCTGCTATGATTAGTTCGTATGGTGCAAATTACATCGTATTAGGAGAGGAGAATTTTTATATGGCAAAGACTAATAATGGTCAAAAAAAAGGTACTAAAACTAGTACAAAGAAAACTACGGCAAAGAACACTAATAGAAACGCAGCTGCAAAAAAGAATGCTAATACTAAAAGTGTAAAAAAGCCAGTAGTAAAAGAAGTAGCTAAAGCTAAAGTTAGTGAGGTTAAGGTTGAGGAGGTTAAAGTAGAACCTGTTAAACCAGAAATTAAGAGGGTTAACCCTAAATATGAGAGAAAAGCTACTAATGGAGGTTTTATTTCTAAAACTAAAAATACTATTCAAAAGAACTGGAAAGAAAGAAGAGAATTTGTTGTTGCTTGTATTATTATTGCAATTCTAGCACTTATCATTGTATTACTTGCATTATGTAAACGTATTCCTAAAACTAAGAATGGTGAGGAAGTTCTTGCTAGTGTAGATGGACTTACTGTTACAAGTGATAAGTTATATCAAGATTTAAAGAATCAATATGGAACTACTAATGTAATTAATATGATTGATGAATATATTGCAAATGATTATGTTAAGAAATTAACTAAAGATGATGAAAAATATGTTGATCAAGTAGTTGATTACTATAAGCAATATGCGGAATACTATGGCGCAAGTTTTGAAGATTTCTTAAGTCAATATGTAGGTATTCAAGGAGTTACTAATGAAAAAGAATTTAGAGCTTATGTAACTAAAGATTATAAGAAAACTCTTGCAGTTAAGAAATATGTAGCGTCTACTATTAAAGAAGAAGAATTAAAGAAAGAATATAATGAAAATTATAAAGAAAAGATGACTGTAAGACATATCTTAATTGAAGTTAATGATGAAACTTCTGAAGAAGATGCAAAGAAGAAAGCTGAAGATTTAATCGGACAACTTAATGAAGTTAAAGATGATGCTGATGCATTAGAAAAGAAATTTAAAGATTTAGCTTATGATAATTCTGATGATAAGGGAACTTATGAAGATGGTGGATTATTCAAGGATTTCTCTAAGAGTGGTGTTGATGAAGCATTCTATAATGCATCTAAAGATCTTAAGAAAGGTGAATATACTACAGAACCTGTTAAGAGTCAATATGGATATCACGTTATCTTAAAAGTTTCTAGTAAAACTAATAAATATAAAGATGTTAAAGAAACTATTAAGAAAGATTTAGCTGAGAAGAAATTAAATGAAGATTCTACATTACAAGTTAAATCATGGGATAAGTTAAGAAAGAAATATAAATTAAAGATTAATGATACTGATGTAGAAAAAGCATACAAGAAAACAGTAAGTGATGGTTCTAAGAAAGAAGAAACTAAATCAACTGAAGAAACTAAATCAACTGAAGAAAGTTCTAGTGAAGAATCTAAAACTACTGAAGAAGCAACTAAAGAAAGTTCTGAAGAATAGTTAAAAGAAGACCTAATTTAAGTCTTCTTTTTTTATATCGCTATAATTAAATCCTTTAGTAAATAGTTTATTCTTTATAACATATTCTAGTTCAGAGTCCTTGTATTTCTTAGAATACTTGTTGTATAGTTTATTATACTCTTTAACTAAGATATCATAATTATCATTAGAGTTACTATCAAATATACTTACTATATCATCATAGTTATATCCTAGATTAATAAACTCAGTTACTATCTTATTCTTTAATACGTAATTAGAATATTTATGATTAGATTTTATTCTTTTTATAATCATTTTTTCTAACTTATCTAATTCATTATACTCTACTTTACTCATTTCATCTTCAATAATATTAATATCTATATTACTATTAATTAAATCATCTTTAATCTTACTTAGACTATCCTTAGATAGATTAAATTTATCATTTATATAACACTTAACATACATTCTATCGTTAATTAAATTAATACTTTTTAACTTATTAATAATACTAGTTTTATCTATATCACTAATATCCATTTTATCTAAGTACTTCTCTACTTCATCAGTAGATCTAACTTTTTTCATGCAAAAGTTTAAAGTCTTATTATAATTCTCATAATAAGATGTTTCTAAACTTAATATATTTAATAGTTCATCATCTATTTTTTTACTATATAGTAAACCATGATTAATAATAATATCATCATATGTAATAAATTCAAAACTATCTAGTTTAATTTTATACTTACCATTTTTTAACTTAGTTATCTTTTTAATCTCCATATAACCACCCAACTAAATAATATAACTAATATTACTTTTAGTCAAGAAAAAAAGTGGATAACCACTTATTTCACACTACATTCTTTTCTTCCTATCGCAATGGCATATTCATATATCTTATCTACATTAGAATCAATAAGTTCTTGTTTATATTTCTTACTATTAATCTGTTCTAATGCTTTAAGAGCAATTTCATCTAGCTCTTTATCTCCAACTTTTAATTCGATTATCATACCTACACTATTATCAGTCTTCTTTATCATCAAATCAAATCTACCTAGACCTGACTCTCTATTTGAACGTACTATAAAGTTTTTATTATTTAGCTGTGTTCAACTTTATGACTGATGCGAATACTCAGAATATGCTACTTTAAGATCAATTGGTAATGGTATTTTAAATAT
>CAMVPJ010000016.1 GCA_947169395.1 uncultured Caryophanales bacterium | reverse complement strand
GTAAAACTTGTATTTTTTTTCAAATATCTATTGACTTATTATAGTTAGCCTCCTATTTTAACTTAACTGCAGTGCCATATACCATAATTTCTGATGCACCTTGCATTACTGCTGATGAACCATAACGTACACCTACTATAGCATCCGCACCTAAATTAGTTGCTTCTTCTATCATACGTGAAGTTGCAACCTCTCTTGCCTCAGCAATCATCTTAGTGTAGCCTTTTACCTCACCACCAACGATGTTTTTCATACCAGCAAGAAAATCTTTACCGATATTTTTTGATTGAACCATCTCACCTTTTACTATACCTAAGGCTTCAATAGTCTCTCTTCCTGCAACATTATCTGTTGTTACTATTAACATAAACTCACCTCTCTTGCCCATATTATATACTATTTTTTCTTAAATTACTACCCTATTTTTTACAAATAAAAACCGAGAATAAATCTCAGTTCTAATAATTAATTTGAATCTTTATTATTACGCATATCTATTGTAGCTTCATTAACTGCATCATCAAATGTTTTAATTGCATCCACAATCATAGAATAACCACTTGCAGCCCCAAATCCATGATCAAGATTCTTAAATAATCTTTGTAATTTTCTTAAATATGCAATAACAGTTTTCTCAGGATATCCAACTAAATAGATTAAGAATTCATTACCATCTGTTCTAATTATTTCAGTATTAGGTAGTTGTGAAGTAATTAGTATATTAGCAGCCTGTAATATTATTTTATCTCCTTCTTCTCTACCATAATTATCATTAATATAAGCAATATTATTTAAATCTATTACAATAATTGATTGTGGATATACTTCAGATTCATCCCACTCTTCTACTTTACTATTTAAGTATGCTCTGTTCTTAAGTGATGTTAACTGATCTATAAATTTCAGTTTTTCTTCTTTAGTTAAAGTAGATTTTTTTGAATTACGTATTTTTTTTATTATTAATCTAATCTTATTTACTATTGCAAGCATTAATAACACAAATATAATAATTATAATTACTAACATTAAATAGAAATAATCTACTGTTTTATAAGATATAGTATTATATCCATCTTCAACTACATTATTAATGTTAATATAGTTTGTATAGAAATCAAATAGTGTTGCGAATGTAGAATTAATATTAGAATTATTAATAATAAAGTTATAATCTATGTCACTAACTATAGAATCTACCTTATAATTTTTAAAATTACGAGTTTTATAATACTCAAAATCTTCTAAGTTAATAACTACAACTTCATCTGATTTCATAGATGTAATTAATTTATGCATAGAAGGATATGTATTATACTTAACACCACTATCTTTAAGTATTCCTGCAATCTTACTATTTTTAACAGTTACTACATTATAATTCTTTAAATCACTAATACTTTTTACATTTACATGCCTATTATAAGGAGATAATACTACCATCTTACTATTAATAGCAGACTTAGTAATAAATGAATCTTTCTTAATACTAATATCTTTATTATTAAGCATAATATCTACTTTGCCATTTTCATAATCAGTAACAAGTTCTTCTATAGTATCATACTCTTTATACTTAATTTCAACACCTGCAAAATTACTAAATGATTTTAATATTAAATTATTAATACCAGTAAGTTTACCTTTTCCAAGTTTATCATAAATACCATCTTCAACAAAGCCATAAACATAAGTTTTAGATTTAATATCAGTTTGTTTTAATGTAGGTACACTCTTAAAATCATAATAATCAGTAAGCAAATGACTGTTATATGAATTATTGAAGTTAGTTCTAGCCCATTTATTATAGTACTTAGTTAATACACTATTAAGATTAGTATCTCCTTTTAAGGTAATAACATAATCCTTAGTTTCTGATAAGAACTCATATGATATAGCAAGACCTTTACTAGATGCATACTTTGTAATATCACTCTTAAGCAGTATTAAAGCATCCATATTACTTGCACTATTAACCATTTCTAATGCACTCTTATATGTTGTAAATGTATTAGTATCATTAAAGTAATTAGTAAATCTATTTACATCAGTTTCTAATATACCTATCTTACTATTAGAAACATCACTAGTACTATTAATTACTTTAGTATTATTAAATACCATTACATAGTTATCACGATAAACTAAGATATCATTAGAATCACTCTTATCTTTAATAGTAAATGAATAATTATTTAAATCAGTATCCCCAACTCTAAAGGCTGACGGATTAAAACTTAAATTAGTACTTTTAGATACATAGTTTAAAAAATCAAATATAACACCATTACCATTATAAGTAAAAGCTGGAACATCATTTAATACTGATATATCTATTACATTAGTTTTATTATTATCTATCCATTGTTTTTCTGCAATAGTTAATGTATCTTTTTTATTATTTAATACATAAAACAAAAAAAACAAAGATAATATTACTAATATAGTTGATATTAATATTATTATTTTATTTTTCTTTTTCATAAATCACCTTACTACCAAGCAAATGAATCTTTTGAATTATGTCTTGTAACATTTACAGGATATACTTCACTATCCTTGTTATCACTAGTTACATATAATGAGAAATCATAGTATTTTAACTCTTTTTTACTAAAGTTTTTAAGTAATTCATTAGACATGTTTTTAACCGTTTCTATATCTACATCCTCACTTAAATTAATAATTATTTTAACACTACATAACTTAGTATATATATCAATATCATTAACTTTATCAATAGTCTTTATTGTATCTTTAGCCTTCTTTATAGTTTTAGATGATATTTTATAATTATCACTATCACTACAACGATCGCCATAAACACTTTTATTACCGCCAATAACTTTAATAAAAACAAAAAGTAAGATAATTAAAATAATGATACTACCAATAATAACTAGTTTTTTATTTTTCAAAAGATTTTTCATAATACACACTTCCTATTTTGCTTGTTTACTTTCTAGTTTATTTAATACTTCTTTAGTTACATCAATTGCCTTTGAACGTATAGATTCAGCAGTTTTCTCCATAACAGGAGTTCCTTTTTCTTTTACATACTCTACTAAATCTTCTGCTTTATCGCGAATCTTCTTACCTTGTTTTTTCGCAATCTCAATAGCAGTTTCTTTATCAAGATTTTTAATTCCTTCTTTAATCTCATTAATTTTAGCAATCACTGCTTCTTTTACTTCTTCTTTATCTAATTCTTTAGCCTTTTTAACTAAATCATCCATCTTATCTTTTAACATTTTTCTAGTTTCTTTCCCACTACGTGGTGCGAATAAAATACCTAATCCTGCTCCTATAGCAGCTCCTAATATAAATTTTCCTAATCCTTTTTTACTCATCTAAATCATTTCCTTTCCTTTTCTTTATAATCTTATTAATTAAATTTGTAATCAAAAGTATAACTTTATCACTTATCTGATCAACAAATGAACCAGTTTTCTCAAATACATTAAATACACTATCAGTCTTAGTTAGCTTTTCATCAATAACTTCTAGAGTTTTATCAACTTTAGATATTGTCTTAATTAATTTTATGCCTATTATAATAAATATTATTACAAGTACTAATAACGCAAGTATTAAATCAATTATTAGAAACTCTTTAAAATCAAGCGTCATATGCATCATCTCCATCATACATAGTATCAATTAGATTAAATAAATCATCATCGTCATCAAAACTACTTGTATCTTCTTTTTTCTCCTCTTTATTATCTTTATTAAGAAGACTATCTAACTCTTTACCAATATCCATTGTAATATTTTCTAAATCTCTTAAATCAGTATCTGTTTTAGTTGGTGTTGCTTCTTCTTCTAAATCTTCAAAGAAATCAGTATCAACCTTCTTACTCTTAGTTTTATTCTCATCTTTAAATAAAATTGAATTACTACCAAACAAAGTATTTTCTAACTCATCTTCAAGTGTACCATAAGCCTTTTCCCTTATTGAATCAACACTAAGTCCATCAACTGATTTATAATTTTTATCATTTTTACTAACAATATCTTCTTTATGATAATTTTTATCTAAAATACCATATACAGGAGATATTATTGGTGTAGGTTTAAACTTTGGTGGCTTAGTTTCTATTTTAGTATTACCTTGATAAGGCTCTTTAACTCCACCATTTTCTTCATTATATTTTTCTAAATACTCAGTCGCACTCTTAAGTGGATCATAATCTTTCTTCTTAGGCTCAGTTTTTAAATCAACATTATTATAACCATAATTTGTATCTCGAGTATTTTTTTCTTCTACTTCACGATACTTCTCATGTAAATCGAATTTATCATTATTACTTCTAGTTTCTCTAACATCTCTTTTAGGTTCAGCTTTTTTAAAGTAATTATCTAAATCATTGAAATCGTCATCTGTAAAGAATACTGGTTTTTTCTCTTCTTTCTTCTCTGGCATTTTAATTTCATCAAATTCATCATATGATCTAGAATCACGAGTTGCTCTTTCACGAGTAACTTTCTCTTGCTTTTTATCAGGAATAATCTGTTCAACTTTAACTTCATCCTTTGGTTTTTCATCTTCTACTACTTCTTCTGTAAACATATTTTTTACTTTGTCTAAAAACTTCATAATCAATCTCCTTCTTTTTCTTTTTGTAAAACAAACTTCTCTGTTTTATCATTAGTCTTAAACAGATCATATTTACCTGCTTTATTAATTAAATATTCATCATCTAACATTGTCTTAATTAAACCTTTATTATACTTAATAGTTGATAATATATAAGATGCATTAAGTATTGTATTACTTAAATTATCTTTAGTAACTAGTGCTTCTATACGTGCATAGTTATAATAAAAATTAACATAATACAAGTCATCTTTCTTTATTACTTCTACATATCCAGTCTTATCATTTCTATCTATTTTTTTAGAAAAATAAGCATAATCATTCTTTTTATAATTAGTCTTATTCTTATAATAATAACTTACTATATCTACATATAAGTATAAATACTCACCCTTATAATATAGCGTATGTGATAGATCATCAGTATCAATATGAGTTACTCCATTAGGAATATAATACTTATAACCTTGTCCATCTTTATTATATAAAGTATTATTCTTAGATAAAACTACATCAACAATATTATCAAGACTGTTAGTATCAATTCTAACAACTGAACATCCAGTTAGTATTAAAGTTAAAAGTAATAATATACATTTCTTCATAAATTCAATACTCCCTTTCTTACATTATATCAGAATTATTTATAATTCAAACATGTTTTTACACATTTACATCATTTTAGTGTAAAGTATATGTCTAGTCTTTTATAACATCTATCATATATATTGGATAACCTAAACTAGAAAACCTTTTTTCATACTCAGTTTCCACGTTAGGAATATCATCGTTGTGCAAATGAAGACTAATATTGCTAATAGTATATCCATAATCAGTTAGAGTCTTAATTGAATACTCAAACAACTTTCTATTATCTGTTTTAAAGATTATATGTTTAGTACCTTTAAATAATTTATCATATTTTTTTAAGAAATTATTCGATGTAAGTCGTCTTTTCTCATGTCTATCTTTAGGCCAAGGATCAGAGAAATTTAAATATATTGTATCTATTTCCTTATCAAATACATTTTCTATATATTCTGCATCCATCTTAATTAGTTTTAGATTTTGTAAATCTAACCCATCTAACTTCTCTACTGCTCTTACCATTACACTATCATATTTTTCAATACCGATATAGTTAATATCAGGATTATTCCGAGCCATTCCTATTATAAAGTCCCCTTTGCCCATACCTATTTCTATACACAATTTATTATTATTATTAAATATACTTTTATAATTACCTTTATAATCTTCGTAATCTTTAATTATATAATTTGATGCATCTATCTTCATACTTGCATCTTTTACATTTCTAAGTCGCATACTACCAAATCCTTAACAATAGATATTATAGCAAATATTAAATCGCGTTTCAACCAAATTTTTAAACATTTCTAGTTATTCGCATATAATACTATGAACGGAGGAGTTATGAAAGATAAGAGAAATTGTAATGATAATATGTATCCGGTATACCCAAGTATCGGAGTACCAAATATGGTAAATCCAGCATTCACAGGACCTATGATGCCACAACCACTACCATATTACAATTATAATCAAACAAATATGAATACAAGTGATATTAATAGTATTGAAAGAAGATTAAATAATTTAGAAAATAGAGTTAGTAATTTAGAGAAGAAAGTAAATAATACAAATAATACACCAAGTTATAATGCTGGAAATAATAATACTTATACAGATTCAAATTATTACATGGTTTAAACCATGTTTTTTGTATATTATTTTAAATTGTGTACATAATTTAGTAGGTGATAAAATGAATATAGATATTAGAAGAAGTATTAAAGAAAACTTTAAAGATAGTAGTAATGATGAAATAATTGAATCTATTGAGAGTGCAATTAAAGATTCAGATGAGATTACCCTACCTGGTTTAGGGGTATTCTTAGAGATTTTATGGAAGAATTCAACTAGTGATGAGAAAAAAAGTATTGTAGATAAAATAAAGAAAGGTTTGTAGCCTTTCTTTATTTACTTAAACTAAGTATTTTATTCTTAATAATACTATTTTGATATCTTTCATTAAAATCTTCATCATTAAATATAATATCTAAATCATCTTTACTTGCATTTTCTAATAAAGCATTTCTTAACTCTACTACATTTGCTTCTTTTACATCAAGGGCAAATCGATAAATATACTCTATATTCTTACTTTCAACAACTGCATTTTCGTGCCTAATAATGTCCGCTCCTTTAATATCCCTAGCAAATACAAAATTATATTCGGCATTAAGACTTTCAATAACAACACTCCCGTGCTTTAATATATCTGCGCTAGGCACTTGAGATGCAAATAAATAATTCCAATGAGGATCTTTACTTTGTAATACCTTTGTTGCAAGTGAAGCAATATCAGCTCCCTTTACCTCAAGAGCAAATAATGTAATATATTCTAAGTTATTACTATTAAATACAACCTGCTCTAATGCTTTTACATTAGCATTTTTTATATCTTTAGCAAACTTGTAACACAACTCTGCATTACCACTATCTAAAATAACTTGCTCATGTCCTTTTATATCTGCACCTTCAATATTTAATGCATATTTATAACATAACTCAGGATTTTTTGCATCTAATACAGCTTGTTCTAATTCTGTATTATTCCTCTGTCCATTATAATTATAAGCAATTAAATAACAATAAAAAGCATCTTTACTATCAACTATAGTTTGAATTAGTTTATCTTCAGTTTGTAAATCAACATTATCTAAAGGTATAGTATCATAGATTAATTTATTATTCTTACTATTAATAATGTTTTCTATATGCTCTTCAATATAGTTAACTTTAAGCGTATTAATAAAATAATATGATAATTCTGGATTTTTTGATTTAATAACTGTATCTTCAAAATTATCAATTACATATTTATTTCCTTTAACTGTTCTTAATTTTTCTAAGTCATTCATTATTTCTTCTACTTTTTTTTCCGTTTCGCTATTCATATCCAAAACTCCCTTTAATTTTAAAATCTAATTTTATCTTCAACAAATTTAACAATATCATCAACATTAATAGTAACTTGTTCCATAGTATCTCTAAATCTTACTGTTACAGTATTATTATTAATAGTATCATCATCAACTGTTATACAAAATGGTGTACCTATAACATCAGCTCTTCTATATCTTTTACCAATTGAACCACTATAATCAATATCTGTCATAAAGCACTTAGATAATTTAGTATAAATCTCATCGGCTTTTTCACTATGATATTTCTTAACAAGAGGCAAGACACATGCTTTATAAGGAGCAAGAAAATTTTTTAATTTTAATACTTCTCTTGTTGTACCATCTTCTAGTGTTTCAACTTTATATGCATCAAATAGTAATGCAAGTATTGTTCTATCTAGTCCATAAGTAGATTCAACGATATATGGAATATATTTTTGATTTGTATCAGGATCTAGGTATTCCATAGATTTACCACTATACTCTTGGTGACGAGTTAAATCAAAATTAGTACGATTATGAGTACCATTAATCTCTCCCCAACCAAATGGAAACTCATATTCAATGTCACATGCTGCTTTTGCATAATGAGCTAGTTTCTCATGATCATGAAATCTTAGTTTTTCCTCAGGTAAACCTAAATCCTTATAAAACTTCTTACCATACTCTTTAAAGTATTCATAAAGTTCCATATCAGTTCCTTCTTTACAAAATGTTTGATATTCCATCTGTTCAAACTCAATAGTTCTAAAAGTAAAGTTACCTGGAGTTATTTCATTTCTAAATGCTTTACCAATCTGACCGATACTAAATGGTAGCTTTGCACGCATACTACGCGCAACATTTAAAAAGTTTACATACTCACCTTGTGCGTTTTCTGGGCGTAAGTATACAATACTTTTAGAATCCTGTATAACTCCTCTATGAGTTTCAAACATTAATTTAAACTGTCTAATATCAGTAAAATTAGTCTTACCACACTTAGGACATGGTACTTTATTATCATTAATATATTTTACCATCTCTTCGTTACTCATCGCATCTCCAATACTACTATTAGTAAAATCATTAATTAAATTATCAGCTCTATGTCTTGTTTTACACTCCTTACAATCAAGTAGTGGATCTGCAAATGATTCAACATGTCCTGATGCTTCCCAAACTCTTGGATGCATTAGAATATCAGCATCTACTTCATAGGCATTAGGACGCTCTTGAATAAAACGTTTTCTCCAAGCATCTTTTACATTATTTTTAAGTCTGCTACCTAATGGTCCATAATCCCAAGTATTAGCAAGTCCACCATAAATCTCACTTCCTTGATAAATAAAACCATATTGTTTACAAAAATTAACTAACTTTTCCATATCCATATTCTTATTATCCATAATATCAATCCTTTCTAAAAAACAAAGAGATTCTATAGTGTAGGGACGAATTACTCGTGGTTCCACCCTACTTAGAATCTCATTAAGTAATTGCTCTCGAGTTTCCACCTCGGTCATTGCTTTCATACGTATTATATTACATTTCTTTTTTTGTGTAAATATTTTATGACAACATTTCACGAAAAAATTTCTTACTATCTAAGTATAAACCTGTATATTTCATGTAATATTCATCAATAAATCTATTTAGTATAAACAAATACTCGTTAGAAACATTAAAACTATCTAATTTGCTTATGTCTACTTTATCATATAGTTTAATTAGTTTAAGTATCTTCTTATCAGTACTAACCTTAGAACAATTCTTACATAGATAACCTGAATAATCTAGTGATAAAGAATTAATCTCTTTACTACTACATACTACACATTCATCTAAATTAAGTTTTAAACCTAAATATTTAAGTAATTTAATTTCAATAATATTAACAATACCTAGAGTATTAATACCACTATCTATCTTAGTAATACCTGTAAGCAGTATATTATATATTTCAGTTTTATTATTCTGTTTATAAACTTGCATACATAGATTAACTAAGTAACTAGATGCTCCAAGTTTTACTATATCTTTTAAAGTATTCTTAAAACTATTTATTATACTGACGCTTTTTAAAGTAGATAAATCCTCTTTTTCATATATACAAAATTCTGAATATGACAAAAAACTAGTTCCTAAAAATAAAGAACTGTTTACCTTTTTTGCACCACGAGCTACTATGCTATAAATTCCGTTATTAGTTAATACCTCAATTATTTTACTAGTATCTTTATAAGCAATTTCTTTTACAACAATACCCTTAATTTTCTTAATCATAATCCTCAATTAATTTAAAACGATATTCTTGTACGCAATCTGGGTATATGTCTTTATCTACTTTCTCACAAAACAATTCAATTGGACGAGTCCATATTCTATGTTTACCATCAAGTTCTTCATATACAACTACTTCATTTAAAGGTTCACCTTTTGGAGTAGTCGAATCACTTGCAATAAATAATACCCGATAATATTTACCTAAAAAATGCCTATATACCTTCCCCACTATTACTTCCATTTTTATCATCCTTATTTATATTTTTATATTTTAAATAATATTCAATTTTACCTGTATGTTTAAATAAAAGCCAATATAATTCCTTCACATTATCACCTAATATATTATGATAACTTTTATTCTTTATATTCATTAAAACCATATTCTGTTAAGTATTTTTCTTTCTCACGCCATTTTTTTACAGTTTTAACAAATAATTCTAAATAAACTTTTTTTCCTAATAAAGCTTCTATTTCTATTCTCGCACTAGTACCAATCTTTTTGATCTTCTCACCACGACTACCTAATATAATCTTCTTTAATGATTCTCTATCTATAATAATTGATACTAAGATATTGTAAGCATTATTATTACGTATAATACTATCTGTTACACATGTAATACTGTGTGGTACTTCATCAAAAGTTGCATTAAATACCTTTTCTCTTACTATCTCGGCAATCTGAAACTCAATAGACTTATTAGTAATATCATTCTTGCCATAATATAATACTTCATCAGGTAAGTATTTCTTTAATACTTTAACTAGTTCTTTAATATTATTTTTCTTTAAAGCTGAAATAGGTACAATATCAGAAAAATCATATAATTTACTATAATCAGTAACTAACTTAATTAATTCTTCCTTACTAATTAAATCAATCTTATTAATCACTAGTACAACAGGTTTATCTGCTTTTTTAATCTCACCTAATACAAACTCATCCCCTGTACCAACGCCACTAGAATCAACAACAAACATAATAAAATCAGTATCATGAATACTATAGTATGCTTGATTATTTAAAGTCTTACTTAACTTACTAGTTGGTTTATGAATACCAGGAGTATCAACAAATACAATCTGTGATTCATCATCATTATATATACCTTGAATAATATTACGAGTAGTCTGAGGTTTATTAGATGTAATCGCAACCTTTTTTCCTATAATACTATTAATTAAAGTAGACTTACCTACATTAGGTCTCCCTATAACACTTACAAAACCACTATGCATAATCTCTCCTAATACCTAATTCATCAAGTATCCTATCTTGCTTAGAAAACATAACTAACTCATCATCTTTATTCATATGATCATATCCAAGTAAATGAAGAATACCGTGTACCGTTAGAAAACAAATCTCCCTTTTCTCAGAATGACCATACTCACTTGCTTGACTCTTAACCTTATCAATAGAAATATAAATATCCCCAAGCACTCTAATAGGTAGTTCAATAAAAGTATCATCATCCTCTAAAGCAAACGATATAACATCAGTTTCTCTATCTATATTACGATACTCTTTATTAATCTTCCTAATCTTTTTATTATCTACAATAATAATATTTACAACACCATTATCTACATCTTCACTTCTTAATGCATAATCAGCTACTTTATTTAATAAAGTAGTATCTACATTCTCATTAGTCTCATTAATTACAGTTATCTCATTCATATTTATCACAAACTAATTATAGTATAATTTAATACTTTTGTAAATAACTAAAAAATTCAAGATAAATCTTGAATTATAACTTTATATCATTTTATCAATATTCTTTGGTACTTTATCATTTACTACCGCATTTATTATTTTATCTTCTTGCTCTTTAGTTACATTTCTACCGGTAACTTTAGATAATGTTTGTATTACCTCACGAAGACTGCCTTCATTTTTTAAATCTGTTTCTTGTAACTTTTTAGCAAGTCCTAAAATAGTTTCTTTATTTACATTAGTTTTCTTTTCTACTCTATCAAAAAATCTATTAGAAAAAGCCATATACCCTCCTAAATTAATATATGACTTTATATTATTTTAGTTACTTATTTCTAGTTTTAATATTTTATAATTATCAAGTAATTTATTATATATTACCTCATCCTCAGTTACTTCATAATTAGCTATCATATTAAAGTTATTGTACTGTCCTGTCTTTATCGATTTAAATGCTTTACTAAATAAATCAGAAGTATCTTTATCATACATAACCTCAATTAAACTAAGTAAACTATTATATGTTCTAGAAGTTAACTCTTCTGGTTCACCAAAGTATATAATCTTTTTACCATTATCTTCTATCTTATAGAATATTAAATTACCTTTTGCAGATTGTGCATATCCATCACTAACTAATTTATCTTTAAATACTACAAAGTCATCAGTATTAAAGTATACATCTGCAACACTTCCAAGTTCAAACTTTTTATCAACTTTAAACTTATAGATATTATTCTCTTTATCAGAATATATTTCAATACCATTTCTTTTAATATTCATTTTTGTATAATCTAAACTACCTAATATAGATGATATATATCCTTTATCATTGCCATTAACTTGTCCTATTGCATCGGCTACACTATATAATAACTTACCTTTTAATAATATATTTTTATCTTTCTTAGGTATTGTATAAGTTAGTATATTATTATCAAGTGTACCAACTAAAGTATCATTAGTCTCATCATTACTAATATTTATAGTAATTGTATCATCAGTAGTTTTAACATCTAAGTTATAATATCTGCTAACTGATAAATAGTTCTCATCTTTCTTAATGTATTTAACTAGTTTTTTTAATTTAAAATTAGAATGATTAAAATCAAATATAAGCATAACTATTAGTATTGTGAATAAGAATCCAGATAATCCAGATGATAGGACTAATAGTTTTCTTCTTAATCTTTTACTTCTCACTTTACCAACTCCTATTATCATTATATAATAAATTTAAAAAAATTAATAGATAGTTGCATAAATTTATTTAAAAATGTTCATAATAATTATAAAGGTGAGCTATGAAAAAGAAAATATTATTAATAGTTATTGGTATTATAGTTATAATCGGAATAGTTACTAGCATTTTAGTAATAAGGCATATTAATTATACTAAAACGTATGAGTACAGACTAAGTAAGATTGGCTATAATAAGGAAGAAGTTAAACTATTAAAAAAGGAATTAAAAGATAAAGAATTAGATAAATTATTAGATAGAAAGTATAATAAGAATATAACTAAATTTATTAAGGAGAAGTATTTTATCTTTAATAAATTAGAAGAGTATTTAAAGTATTTTAAAGATAATAAAGATAAAAGTCTAACTGATGTTGTGGCTATAGTAAATACTAATTCTAACAATAAGTTTTATAGTAATACTAAGAAAACAGATATTAGTAAAAATGAACTAATGTTAGTTAATAAGTATAACTATTTAACTAGTGATTATAATCCCAATGATTTAGAAGAATTATCTAATGTTTATGCATATGGTACTAATCAAATGTTAAGACATGATGCATTTAATGCATTTATTGAAATGTGGAATAAGGCTAATGTTGATGGATATAAGTTAATAGTTAATTCATCTTATAGAAGTTATGAAGAACAAGAAAAAATATATAACGATTATTCTAGCTGGTATGGAGAGAATGATGCTGATAAAAAAGCAGCCCGTCCAGGATATTCTGAGCATCAAACAGGACTAGCATTAGATATTCAATCATATTGTTCAGAGGATAAAGAGTTTGATGAATGCCCTGAGTTTACATGGTTATCAGAAAACGCTTATAAATATGGTTTTATTTTAAGATATCCTAAAGATTTAGAATATATTACTGGATATAATTATGAATCATGGCATTATAGATATGTAGGAGAAAAAGCAAGTACTTATATCCATGATAATAACATTACTTTTGATGAATACTATGCATTCTTTGTAAAATAATAAATATATGCATATAATATAGTATGAAAGATATTAATAACCCTAATGATTATTTGGTACTAGTAAATAAACATAATAAACTGTCTAGCACCTATATACCTAGTGATTTAGAAATAATTAGTGAAATTTATAGTGATTCCAAACAATATTTAAGAAAAAAAGCTAGAGTTGCGTTTGAAAGTATGGCTAGTGATGCAAAAAAGATAGGTCTTAATATAATAGCTGTATCAACTTATCGTAGTTATGAGTATCAAGATAAACTATTTAATAATTATGCAAGAGAATTAGGAATAGATTATGCAAATATGTGTAGTGCGAGAGCGGGTTATTCCGAACATCAGTTAGGTCTTGCAGTAGACATTGCAAATGATAATCTAGACTATGATAACTTTGATAAAACTAAAGAATTTAATTGGGTAAAGAATAATGCATATAAATATGGTTTTATACTAAGATATCCCTATGATAAAGTAGATATTACTCTTTATAAATATGAACCTTGGCACTATCGATATATTGATTCTATAAATATAGCTAAGCACCTATATGAAAACAATTTAACTTTAGAAGAATACTTAAAAAGATAAGCACACACTTATCTTTTAATATAAGTTATTTGGATATACTCCTTTTTCTCTTAGATCATTTAAATAATCTTTTAATCTTTGTAAATCTTCTTTATAAGTTATTCCCATCCATTTTTCTTCTGTTGGAACTACTTTTATTTTTATTTTGTTATCATTAATCATATCAGTTAATATATTTGGAAGTAATAACTCACATGTGTCTAGATTATCTTTATTATCTTTAAAAAATTCATCTAAATTATCTTCTATATAGTTTATTACCGAATAATCTAGTCCATACATAAGCATCGATACTTCTTGATTTTCATCAAGTTCTATTTTAGAATCATCTATTAATGATTCACCTATTATTTTATCTCCAATTCTTTCTATCTTATAATCATCATTCTTTGTTAGATATCCATCTTTAGTAAAGCATACTCCTCTTTTTACAGAACCATTTTCACTCATTGTATTTTTAAGTAAATATCCAATCGCAACAGAATCTCCATTTTCCATACAATCATGTAACTCTTTAAATGCGCCTAAACCATAGAAATCATCTGATGATATTATAGCAAAAGGTCCATCTATATAATCTTTCGCACATAATAATGCATGAGCTGTACCAAATGGTTTAACTCTACTATCTGGAATATCAACATATTTAGTTAAATTATCATTCTTCTGAAAAGCATACTCTACTTTACAAAGTTTACTAACCCTGCTCCCTACAGTATTTTTAAATACCTCATAGTTTTCTTCTTTAATTACAAATACAATTTTATCAAATCCTGCTTTAATTGCATCAAATGCCGAATAATCAATGATAAAGTTTCCATTATCATCTACCGGCTCTATTTGTTTTAATCCCCCAAATCTACTGCCCATACCTGCAGCAAGTATAACAAGTGTCATATTATTCCTCCTATCATTTTATCTATTTTCATATAATCGCCATCTTTTTTATATATAGCAATCTCCTTGTTATCCTTTATAAATAATATTTTATCTTCGTTATATATATTCTCAATCTTCGCACCATTAACTACTTTTTTTATTATTTCATCTGGTAATTCTAAAGATTTAATATCTAATGCATCTTTAATAGATATAATACTTTGAGTAGTTAAATCATCTAATTTTACTGCATTTTCAATCATAAATTTACCTTGAGATATTCTTCTTAAATTAGTCATTATACCAACTGTATTAAGTTTTTTAGAAATATCTCTAATAAGACTTCTAATATATGTACCTTTACTAACCTTAACTTTGAATGTAATCTTAGTATGATTATCTTGATATATTGGTTTATCTATTAACTTAATATCATAGATATTTACTTCTCTACTAGGTAATTTAACATCTATTTTTTCTCTTGCATATTCATATAGTTTCTTACCATTTATCTTAACTGCAGAAAAGATAGGAACCTCTTGATTATATGTCCCCTTAAAACTATTAAGTACATTTATAATATCAGTCTCACTAATAATTGCATCCTCAGTTGATAATACATTACCTTCTATATCTAGAGTATCAGTATTAACACCAAATATGCATTCTGCAATATATTCTTTATCACTTGCTGTAAGCATATCTACAAGTTTGGTTGCTTTATTTATAGCTACCACAAGAACTCCTGTAGCAAGCGGATCAAGTGTTCCAGTATGTCCAACTTTCTTGGTATTAAACTTTTTTGATACAATATTAACAACATCACGACTAGTTAATCCAGGTGATTTATCTATAATTACTATCCCATTCATATCTACATTATAATTGATAACACACATCTAGTCAATATCACATAAAACTATAAATTTGAATTTGTCGCAAAAAAATAATAATTATTTATTGAATAAATTTATTTATTGAGGTATCATATTATTGGTGATTTGATGAAGAATATATCAAGATTTAAAGTTGATAAAGGAATACTTTTAGCAGTAGTTATATTTGCAATAATAAGTGTAATATCAATATATAGTGCGCAAAGCTTGCTTACTAAAGATATGCAAAACTTATATACAAAACAATTAATGTGGTATGGAATAGGATTTATAGTAGCATATTTAATTATGTTAATAGGAAATAATTTTATAATTAAACATGTTAATATACTCTATATTATAGGCGTCCTATTATTAGGATTAGTTTTAGTATTTGGAGCTACTATTAACGAAGCTAAATGTTGGTTTGTCTTACCTGGTATAGGTAACTTTCAACCAAGTGAATTTATGAAAATAATACTAATACTTACAGAAGCAAAAATGATTAATAAATTTCATACCGATCATGAAGCTCCAAGTGCGAAAGATGAATTTATATTTTTATTAAAAATACTTATTATAGTTGCCATTCCTACTCTACTTACATTCTTAGAACCAGATACAGGAGTTGTATTAATATACTTATTAATTACATTTGTAATGTTATTTGTATCAGGATTTAGGTTTAGATGGTTCTTAATAGTGATTGGCGTAATAGCTCTATCAGTCGGCGGATTACTTGCTATATACTTTTTAAACAAAGAGTTATTTATAAAAATATTTGGTACATCTTTCTTTCTTAGAATAGATCGATTACTCGATTGGTCAAATGGTAGTGGTTATCAATTACAAAATGGAATGACAGCTATTGCATCAGGAAATATATTTGGAAATGGATTTAATAATACTCCAATCTATTTTCCATATCCACAAACTGACTTTATATTTGCTGTATTTGCTAGTAATTTTGGACTTATTGGTTCAATATTCTTAATAGGATTAATAATTTATTTTGATATCAAACTTATTACTACAGCAATTAATAGTGATAAAAATATTAATAAATATATAATTGCAGGAATAATCGGAATGCTTATATATCAACAATTTCAAAACATTGGAATGACTATTGGTATTATGCCTATTACCGGTATTACACTACCATTTATATCATATGGTGGATCTAGTTTACTTAGTTATATGATTATGATAGGAATAATATTTAATATATCAAATGAGTCACTGCGCTATAGAAATTAAAAAAATATCAATTCATTTTGATATTTTTTTATAAACTCATATTTCCACTTGCAATATCACCTAAATATTTAAAGTATAATTCTATAATATTCGCTTTTTTAACATCATTTTTTACAGTTAAATTAACTTTACTTATAACTTTACCATTATTTTTAATAGTCAAATAACCTACTTTATCCCCCTTTTTAATATTAGTTTTAATATTATTAATCTTCATACTATAACTAGGATTAATATCATCAGTAGTTTTAGTTAAAATATTTATATCTTGCATAGGAGTTATCTTAATTTCCTTAGACTTAGTTTTATCATTCTTAATAGTTTTTAATACCTTATTCTTACTTATATACTTCTTCATTTTATACTGCGAATAAGCATAATCAAGCATACTAGAAACTTCACTATTACGATTATCTATAGTGTCTTCACCCATTACAGTAGAAATCACACGCATATTGTCTTTATTCATAGTAGCAGTTAAACAATATCCAGCCTCTTTAGTATATCCGGTTTTTAAGCCATCTACACCTTTTTTGAATCTAACAAGTTTAATTGTATGTAAATTTTACAATAAAAATATAAGCAAATATCGACCTGAACTGACAATATCATTATATCATTTATATGAAATTATTGATACATTTTTTATTATCATTTTTAATAATTATGCTTTTAAGATGTTTTAAGGCTTTATTCTTTATTCTTGAAATTTTATATTGAGGTAGTCCAATAATATCAGAAATTTCTTTTTGTTTAAGTTCATTACATTCTATACCAAATGTCATTTTTAAAATTTTTCTTTCTATATCATCTAATTCTACATTCAATAAATTTTTTACTTCATCTTGTCTTTCTTTAAAAATGATGTTTTCAATAGTACTAAAATCATTATTTGACAAAGTATCGATAATTTTAATTTCATCGTATATAGTATCTTCCAATGATAAACATTTTTTTTCATTCTTTTTGAGATATCTTAAAATCTCATTTTTTATACATATATATGCATATGTTGAGAAAGATTTATTTAATTTATCATTATATGTTTTTGCAGCATTAATTAAACCTATTACTCCCACTTGGTAAAAATCATCATACTCATTTAAATTACTAATATTCATTTTTTTTATAACAAAATGTACTAATCCTAAATTACCTACAATTAAATCATTCATTTAATTACCTCCTCTCAAAAAAAAGAATGGTTTTACCCATTCCAATTACTAATAAGACTTTTAATTAACATTATCTTTCTTCCAGTCCTTAATTGCCTTTGCAACATCAAATCCACTTTTATTACCAACAAATATTACTTCTGGAGATAATTCGTTAAAATAAGTATCATTATCATATCTAATTACAATTTCAGCAAATACATCTATTTTTTCACTAAAAGACATTTTTTCAAACATTGCTATTACAAGTCTTCTAAATAGTGTTGGTTTTAATCCCATAACAAAACCATTATCTAAATAAAGACATTCATCTTTATTCTTTTCAATAAAATTATATTGAAATACATTATATTCTAAAAATGCTTCTATAGTTTTTCTATCATATCCAATTAATTCTAAATTAAATATAGTAATATCATCACTATCATCTAGTAAATCTGGATTTGGCTCATTCTTATCATTAATCTGATTACAATTAAGTTTACTAAACAAATATAATAATACCGCCATTTTAGATTTATCATCTAGTTTAAGTAATACTCCAAAAAATATTCTTACTCTTCCAGTAGTTTCTGTTATATACATACTTTTCTCCTCCAATTCTTCAACATCATTAAAATCAAGAACAACGTTTTCTTTTTCTAGTTTCATTTTTTTATTCATTATAAAGCACCTCTTTCTATCAAACGAATTAAAGCCATTTTAAGAGCAGTTTAAAATTTTGTCTTATAACTATTCAAAGGCATGCCTCGCGTTTAACACTACTTAAATAAATCATGTTTAATGGCATTTTTAATTCATTTTATTAATCACTTAAAAAAGTAATTTTTTCAAGAGTTTTTTGCAAAAAAAATAAACTTTTTTATCTTTCCATATCATTGTTCTGGTATTCATCTATATCCATAGCGTTATCTTGTTTATCTAAATCTAGTTCACTATCAATTTCTATCTTCCTTTTTTGAAGTTCTTTCATTCTATCAAGACTTGTAAAAGGCTTATCTAATTCTGTTTTAATATCAATTAACTGTTTTTCATTATAAGAAATTTTATCTTTTGTCTTATCAATTTTACTTTCAAAACTTTTAAGCATATTCTCTAGTTTAATAATATTACCTATCTCATCATAGTTATTAATTTCTATTTTATATTTACCAGCGCCTTTTATATAAATAACAGGGGTGAATCTTAAATTCTCTCTAGTCCCAATAATATCAAAACCACTAATCTCACCTATTTTAGTCTCTTCATCAGTTTTAAGTATTGATAAACATTCATAAAACTTCGTGCTTGCTTCTTTTCTTGAAGTAAAAACCGTATCTTTAATTGTTATTGTAAATTTCTCACCAGATAAATCTTTTACGCTTTCTATATCACTTTTAAGATTATCTAAATATTTGTTAAGATTACTTAATGTTCTAGGTATTTCACTAGTGTACTTATTTTCTAACTCTATATGTGATTTATCATACCTAGATTTAGATAAATATAACTTTTCAAGTTCATCATCAACTTTAAACTTCTCAAGTATTAATTTATTACCACTAGCAATTGCTTTAATTTCTGCATAATTCAAAGTATCTCTATCCAAATCTTCAGCAATTCTACCACCACTATTACTATCTTGCATAATTTGATTTATAAATTTAGATTTTATTTCATTTAATTGATATATATAAGTATCTAGACTACCTTCTGTAATATAAAAAATAATCTCTACTTCTTCATTTTGATTTCCACGTCTTAAAATTCTACCATTTCTCTGTTCAATATCAGAAGGTCGCCATGGACAATCTAAATGATGAACGGCAACTAATTTATCTTGAATATTAGTTCCAGCCCCCATTTTAGCAGTTGAACCTATAAGTATTCTCTTTTTACCATTTCTCATTTTTTCAAATAGTTTTGATTTTTGCTCATCAGTTTTAGCATTATGTATAAATTCAATCTCTTCTTCTGGAATACCTTTTTTTACTAATTTATCTTTAATATCGTCATATACATTAAAACTACCATCGTTCTTTGGTGTTGATAAATCACAAAAGACAAGTTGTGTTAACCTGTCTCCCTCATATTTATACCATCTGTCATAAATATTATCTACTGCTATATTTACTTTTGAATTTACAATATCAGGCATACTATTATCAATTAAACGTAAATCGAGTGCAGCTTTTCTACCATCATTAGTTACTTTAAGCATATTATCTTTTCTAGGATCACATCCATTTTTAATCTCTTCACTACGTTCTACTAATGTCTTTTGAAATTCATCTAATTC
>CAMVPJ010000015.1 GCA_947169395.1 uncultured Caryophanales bacterium | reverse complement strand
AGTAAGTATAATCAATCGATTCCATGCCTAAATCCCTAAGATTGATTATACAAGGATATATGGATAGTGTGTATGCGAATAATATTCCAATACTTAATACAAAATTTGTAAGTAGTCAAGATGTATTGGATAATAAATATGATATTAAAAAGATAGAATTAGATAGTGAGATTATAATTAATAATAAAAAGGTGTTATTAAATGATACTAATAATCCAATGAGTTATGTAGATAATTTTATAATAGAAAAGTCTTTATGTATTAATCCAGATTATTATGAAAATAATAAAGAAGATATTAATAGATTACTTGTTAGTTTTATAAACAACTATAGTGGTTCATTAACTATTAAAAATACCAAACTAATAAATGATGAAGTTATTAATGCCATTGCGGCTAATCCTAGTATAACTGAAATATGCTTAGGTAGTAGAGATGATATATATAAATTAAAAGAATCTGATTATAATAAACTTAATAATGGTACTATTAAAAGCATTAAAACTTATGGTGTAGAAGAAGAATTAGATTTTAAATTCGATGGTATTATTAAGTATAATATAGATAGAAATCTTATTGGTTATTATATTTATGATTTTTTAAAAGATATGGAAGAGGGAAATGAACTACACCTTTTTAAACCTCTTACAGATGACGAAATTAAGTATTTTAAGTTACTTAAAGGAGTTACTATATGCTTTAATTATAAAGATTATAATAATATGTTTGATAGTATAGAGAAGTTAGAGAGTATTAATTCTAATTTTAAATATTATGTTAAGGTTAATACTGATGATAAACAATTATTTAATCAAGAATTATTTAGCCATGATAATATATCAAATAAAATAGAAGTAAATTATGAATTTGTAGATATGAGTATTAATGATTACTTAAATCATGAAAAGTATTTATATGAACTTATTAAGCCTGCTGTTACTCTATCACCATATGAGAAATTCTTATATGCTTATAATATTACTAAACATTATAAAAAATATAATGAGGTTGATAAATATGATGATAAATTTAATTCACGTAAGCTTTATAAAATAATTGATAATGATGAATACATGGTATGTGTTGGATATGCCAATATGTTCCAGGACTTACTTACTAAATTAGGAATTAATTCAACTACTTATAGTGTAGGGGTTGATGTAGGATTCGATTCTTTAGATGCGTTATCAGAATATAGTGAGTATGCTATATCTAAATATGGTGGACATTCAAGAGTAATAGTAAATTTAGTTGATCCTAAATATGGTATTGATGGAATATATCAATCTGATCCTACTTGGGATAATGTGATAGATGAGGATTCTTATATATATTCAACTATGACATTTAATGAAGCACATCTAGCTAAAAGATATTTATATCAAGATAATTCGGAATATAGTTTATTATCATCTAATACATTAGAAGAGTTTTATAATAATGTAAATAAATATATGGATAGACTCATTAATGATAAAACAATGGCAATTACTTTTACAGAAGAAAAAGCACAATTTAGATTGATTAATGATTTATTAGATATTATAGAGAAATTAGATAGAAAATATTATACTAGTTTAATAACTAAGTATCAAGTTACTGAGAGATATGAAACTACTGTTATCGGTAAATATTATACTGATTTCTTATATGATGTAGGTAATTATATTGTATCTAAAATAAATAATCCAATTAATTTGGAACAAATTAAGCCTGCAATTACTACATTATATAGTAAGTTTTATGGATTAAGTGAAGAAGATACTAAAAAAGAAGTAGATAGAACAATTAGTTTTAATAAAGAAAGAATGAGTAAATGTTTTCCTACAACATATAAGATAAATCAAGATGGTAGTAAAGAAGTATATAGTTATATAGATAATAAGTTTAAAGAGAATAATGATAATAATATTTCTCTTATTGATAGTAATGCTTTGATAGAACCTCAATTAGAAGATATTAGTGAAAACGTTAAGTGAAATACTGCATTAAATGCGGTATTTTTAATTTTTTAAAAAAATTTGTAAAAAAGTATTGACAAAACTATTTGTTTTTAATAAAATGTTAGTAACAGGAAGAAAAACCTGTTAAAATTATAACATATGTTATTAACAAAATATTAAGAAGAGGAAATTGATATAATGAAAATTAAAGATTTTAAAATGTATAAGAAATGTTTGATTGTGGTAGATATGGTTAACGGGTTTGTACGTGAAGGTGTTCTGCACGATAAAGAAATTGAACGTATTATACCTAATCAGATTAAGCTAATTAAAAGTACGTTAGGTGCGGGAGAACTTGTAATATTTATTAAGGATACTCATAGTACTAATTCAACTGAATTTAAAAGGTTTGGTAATACGAAACATTGTCTTGATAATACTAGCGAAGCAGAGTTAGTAGATGAATTAAAAGAGTATGAGGACTTAGATAATACTATTTCTATTAAGAAAAATTCTACAAGTTTTATGGAATCACCTAAGTTTAGAGAAGTGGTTAATAAACTTGAGGGTGTTGATGAGTATGATATTGTTGGATGTTGTACTGATATATGTGTTGTAAACGGGGCTTTAGGTCTTGCAAATTATAATGACGAATGGAATAGAGATGTTGTTATTAAAGCATATACTGATGCAATTGCTACATATGGTGAGTCTGTAAGAAAGAACTATATTGATGCTGCATATTTGCTTATGGAACAACAAGGTATCCAGTTAGTTAAAACAAGATGATTATTTTTTTAGAATATGTTATTAATAAAACGTTAAAAAGAGGAGATTGATATAATGAAAAATATGGATATTAAATATGAAGTTACTATTAAGGATGTAGATCCTATGACCGATAAAAAGATTAAGGAAAGTATTGCTAAAATACTTAAAGAAAATGGATATAATAGTGTAGTTAATTATGATACACATAATATGACAATGATGACTGATTTTTATGAAATGACAATGGGTGAGGTTAATAATAAGTTTAAGGAATATGATAAGATTGATTATTATGATGCTTTCTTTAGAGTAGAACCATTAAATGCTAAATATGGAGTTGTGTTTGGTGTTGATAAATTAATTAAATATATTAAAGAGTTTCATTTTACTGATGAGGATATTGAGTTTTTAAGAGAAAAAACTGATTTAAGTGAAGATATGCTAAATTACTTAAGACACTTACAGTTTACAGGAGATATTTATGGTATGCCTGATGGAACTATAGTATTTAGAAATGAACCATTTATAACTGTTCGTGCACCACGTATTCAATGTAAATTAATTGAAACTGCTATTCTTGCTATATATAACAGTAATATTGCATATATGACTGCAGCAAGTAAGATAACTAATGCAGCAGGAAATACTCCCGTTATGTCATTTGGTTCACGCAGAGCTTACGGTCTAGAAGCAGCAGTAGATGCCGATATTGCAGCATTTACTGCAGGATGTGTTGGAACATCTAATGTAAAAGCAGCACAAGCTACTTATACAAAGCCACTTGGAACAATGGCTCACAGTGGAGTAATGGAAGCAAATAGTGAAGAAGAAGCATTTAGAAAATACGCAAGAACATTTCCTAATTCTACAATGCTTTTAGTAGATACTTATGATACATTAAATGGTACTAAGGTTGCAATTGATGCTTGTATTAAAGAAGGTGTAAATTTAAAAGGAATTAGGATAGATAGTGGTAATTTGCTTGTATTATCTAAGGAAGCAAAAAAGATAATGAATGAATACTTTAAGGGTGCTAAAGTATGCTTATCTAATGGACTTACTGCAGAGAAAATAGAAGAGTTAAAAAATGATGGCGCAGTTATGGATACACTTGGAGTTGGAGATAATATATCTGCTCCAGAAAAAAGAGTAGGGGCAGTATATAAATTATGTGCGGTAGAAGATGATGGTAAGGTTATTCCTAAGATTAAATTAAGTGGAGATGCAATTAAAACTACTAATCCAGGGTATAAAAAAGTGTATAGATTATATGATAAGAATACTGGATATATGATTGGTGATATTATTGCTCTTGCAGATGAAGTTATTAATAAGAATTATACTATTGTAAAAGATAATGAGTATAAAGAGATTAAACTTGATAATTATAATGTTAGAGAATTACAAACAGTTATATTTAAAGATGGTAACTTGGTTTATGATGTACCTACTATGGAAGATAAGAAAGAGTATTTTAAAAGTGAGATGGAAATGTTACCTAATGATGTAAAGGCAACATTTAATCCTAAAGAATATAGAGTATTTCTAAGTAATCAGTTAAGAGAACTTAAAAATTACTTAATTGAAAATAATAGATGTAAAGTAAAGAAGAAGGTGAGATAGTGCGTGCAGATAAATTAAAAGAACTAAAAAATATTATAGAGGAGTATAAAACTATTGGGCTTGAGAAAGTAGAGAAAAAAGATAGTGATAAGTTTATTAAGAGTGAGGTAAATAGATATTACTTAAATAATGGGAGTGTTATTACTAGAGAAAAGATATTAAAAAATAATAATAGTGGTTCTGCAAGTATAGTTATACCAAGACTTGTAAATGGTGAATACTTAACAGTAATCGAACCTCGAGTACATACCATATTAGGTGTAGGCGTTGGATTTCCTGCGGGATATATTGAAGTATCTGAATCCTCTTATGCTGCCGCACTACGTGAATTACAAGAAGAAACCGGATATAACTCAGATTATCTAATAAAATTAGATGAGTTTTATCAAGATGAAGGATGTAGTGAAGCATTTAATCGAATATTTCTTGCTTTAGATGCAGTAAAGGTAGGTAAGCAAAAACTAGATAAAGATGAACATATTAAATATATGACGTTTAATATTTCTGAATTAGAAGAATTAGTAAGAATGAGATATATATTGGGTGTTAATTCTAAATTAGCGCTTGAGAAATTATATACTGCAGAAATAATAATGAATAATATAAAAGATACTAAAGAGAAAGTAAAAGTATTAAAAAGATTTTTTAAGGAGGAATATAATGATTGATGTAGAAAAGATAACTAATGAGATAATAGAATTTATAAGAAAATATTATAAAGATAATAATTTAAAAGGAGCAGTAATTGGTATATCTGGTGGCAAAGATTCAGCAGTTGTAGCCGGGTTATTTGTAAAAGCGTTAGGATCTGAAAATGTACAGGGATTATGGTTACCATGTCACTCTAAGATTGAAGATAAAAATAATGCTTATTTAGTTGCTAATCATTTTGGTTTTGATTTAAAAGAGATTGATTTAACTGATATCTATGATAGTTTTGTAAATGAAAATACTGATGGTATTAAAGATGAATATTTAATTGATGCTAATATTAATCTAAAACCTAGACTTAGAACAGCTACGCTTTATTATCAGGCAGCTATGTTATCAAAAAAATATAATGCAACATATATTGTTCCTGGTACATCTAATGCATGTGAACTATACGTTGGATACTTTACTAAAGGTGGAGATAATGTATCAGATATAATGGTACTTGCTAACTTATCTGTTAGAGAAGTTATTAAAATAGGAGAATATATTGGTGTACCTGATAAAGTAGTTCATAAAACTCCTGATGATGGATTATCTGGATTAACTGACGAAGAAAAACTGGGTTTTAAATATGATGATGTTGAAAAAGTTATGAAGGGTGAATATGTATTAGATAGTATTAAACAAAAGATAATGAAAATGCATAATCAAAACAAGCATAAGTTTATTACTCCTACATATAAAGTTAGATGAAATTAGGCATATTTGTAGGTAGTTTTAATCCAGTACATATTGGTCACATTAATATAATAAAAGAATTACTAGAAAAAAAGTATGTTGATAAGGTATATGTAGTTCCAACCATGTCTTATTGGGATAAGAATAATCTAATTGATATTAAAGATAGAGTAAATATGCTAAAACTAGTTAGTAATGATAATATAATTATCGATGATACTAGTAATAACCTTACATATACTTATCAAATACTAGATAGGTATAAAACTTTATATCCTGATTGTGATATAAAACTTATAATAGGTGCGGATAACTTAGTTAATTTAGATAAATGGATGAATTATGAAAAGATACTTAATTATGGAGTAATAGTAATAGGTAGAAATAAATTAGATATTAGTAATTATCTAAATGATAATATTATAATTACAGATATTAAAGAGTTTGATATATCATCTACTGAGATTAGAAATAATAAAGAAAAAAGAGATAAATATCTTGATTCTAAAGTTTTAAAATATATTAATGATAATAGATTATATTAAATTATGATATAATTAGATTGTTTAGGAGTGATAGAATGTTAGGTGCGATAATAGGTGATATTGCAGGTTCTTATTTAGAAGTATTAGAAGTTATTGATAAAAAGAAAAAAGGTATTAGAGATTATATAGATAGAATTAAAATACTTGATAATAATACACCACTTTTTAATGATGAGTGTTCTGTTACAGATGATTCTATACTTACTACTTCTATTATGGATGCAATAATTAATAATAAAGATTATAGTGCTTGTCTTAAAGAATATGGATTAAGAGAAATAAACTTAGGTATGGATAAGTATGGTAGGAGTAGGTTTGGTAGAGGCTTTGTTAATTGGCTTAATAATAATTCTAAAGGAGATAGTTATGGTAATGGATGCGCAATGAGAATATCTCCTGTAGGATACTTATTTGACTCGCTTGAAGATGTAAGAAGAGAATCTATGCTAGCTACTATTCCTACACATAATAATATAGATAGTATAAAGTGTGCGGAAGCAGTTGCAACTTCAATTTTCTTTTTAAGACATGGTATATCTAAGGTAGAACTTATAGATTATATTACTAAAAACTACTTTAATCTAGATTATGATTTAGAAGATTTAAGACATAATTATATATTTACATCTAAAGCAATTGATTCAGTGCCACAAGCTATATTCTGTTTCTTAAAATCGTATTCATTTGAAAGCGCTATTAGAACGTCTTTATCAATAGGAGGAGATACGGATACTATAGCCTGTATTACAGGTGCACTAGCAGAAGCATACTATGGTATACCAAATGCTATAATAGAGGATGTTAACAGATTTATTCCAGATTATATGAAAGATATATTAAGTAAGTATTATAAAAAGGAGAAGTGTTTATGCAAGAAGTAATTAAATTATTAACTGAAAAGAATAAAACAATAGCTACAATGGAATCATGTACAGGTGGAGGAGTCGCTAATGCTATTACTAATATTGAAGGGGCTAGTGATGTACTTAAATTCTCAGCAGTAACTTATTCTAATGAATATAAAATAAAGTTAGGAGTAAGTAGTGATACTATAGATAAATATAGTGTATATAGTATGGAAGTAGCTAAAGAAATGGCACTAAATATAAGTAAGTTTGCTGATGCTAATTATGGAGTAGGTATTACAGGTAAGTTAAATAGAGTAGATAAGAATAATCCTTATGGTAGTGATAATGTTACTTTTGTGTCTATTTATGATAAAGATAATGATAACTATTATGATTTTACTGTTAAGGCTATAGAACCATCGCGTGCGCTTAATAAAGAACTAATAATTAGTAAAATAGTGGATAAATTACTTGAGGTAATAAATGGTTGATATTAAAGATATTATATTAGGTACAGGAAACTATAATAATGTAAGAAGTGGTAATACTGTTTCTATTACAGGAGATGGAGGTAATGCTTGGAAATATTACGGTCCTGCTTATAAAAAATTAGCGCCTCGTCTTAAAACATATTTGAATTATGCAAATAAATATCAAGAATTACCTAAAATTAAAGATAAAAATGAGTATAAACGTTTTAGAAAAGAAATAGAAGATGAGTATATAAAAAGTTATTTTGAAACAAGATTAAAAGAATTAGATGCAGATGAATTACTTGATACTTTATATAATAGATTTGGTAGTAATATAATTCTATTGTGTCATGAAGATATAACTGAATTTTGTCATAGAAGGCTAGTAGCAGACTATATCGAACTTAAAACAGGAATATATATACCTGAGGTAAGTATAGAAGGTAGTAAGATTAAAAAGATACAACCAATAAGATATAAAAATAGATTAAAGAAAATAGGAGTGTTATGATTAAGAATTTTGTATTACATTTTAAATTAGTAACTAAACATAGATTTAAAGTATTTAAGTTATGTGTTAAAGCAGGTATTCCTTATCGAGGGTTAGTTCATGACTTATCTAAATACTTACCAGTTGAGTTTATGGAAAGCGCGAAGTATTATCGTGGTGATGAAAGCCCAATTATTAATTGCAAAAGGGAATTAGGATATTCTAAAGCCTGGCTACACCATAAAAGTCATAATAAACATCACTTTGACTATTGGTACGATTTGCTTGATAAAAAAGGAGCGCTCATTCCTTATAAATACACTATTGAGATGATATGTGATAATATAGCTGCGGGGCAAACTTATAAAAAGAATAAGTGGACTATCTCTGAACCACTTGAGTATTATCTAAGTAGTGGTAAAAGTAAGTTTATAAATCCTAAAATAGATAAGGTATTAATAGATACTTATACAGCTATTGCAGAAAATGGGATAGATGCAACAATCAATCCTAAAACATTAAAAAAAATATACAATAGAAATGTAGGTGATAATAGTGATAAAAAGAATTAAATTATATGTTAATAATAATGATAAATCAATTAAGAATGCTAAAATAGTTAAGGATAAATTTACTCATCATGGTTATATCATCGATGATAAAAAGTATGATTTAGCTGTTGCGGTAGGTGGAGATGGCGCGTTTTTAAGAATGGTCCACTCTAATAACTTTGATAGTAATTTATATTATGTTGGAGTAAACTCAGGAACACTAGGTTTTGCGCAAGAGATAAATCTTATATATTTAGATAGATTTATTGAAGAGATTAATACTGATGAAATAAAAATAGAAGAAGTAGGTGTAGAGGAAACTGAGGTTAGATGTAAGGATAAAGTAGATAGTTTTTATTCATTAAATGAGATAGTAGTTAGATATAAAGATTCTAAAATAGTAAAGATAGATGTTGAAATAGATAACCGCTTTTTAGAAAGATTTAGGGGAGATGGTATTATAATAGCTACTTCATTTGGCTCAACTGCTCATAATCTAAGTTATGGAGGAAGTATTGTATATCCAGACCTTTCTACTTTACAAATTACTCCTATTGGACCTATTAATTCTAGAGCATATCAAACTTTATCTAATTCATTAATTGTACCAAAGGATAGAATCATAAAACTAATACCTAATAGTGAAGATAAAGCATTTACTGTAACTAGTGATGGAGTATTACGTAAGTATCAAGATATCTCAAGTATAAAAACTCATGTAGGAGATAAAAAGATTAAACAACTTAGAATGAGTACATATAGTTTTCCAAATAAGATAAATGAGAAATTGCTATAAAATTAGAATTATTGTATAATTATTTTGGAGGAATTATGAAGTATAATACAGAAGAAGAGTTTTTAAAAGATTATAACAAAAATGATTATGACTTATTATCGGTTACAACGGATATTTTATTACTTAGTGTATCAGATAAAGATGTAGATAACTATCGTAAGTTAAAAGAGAAGAAATATAGTTTATTACTTATTAAAAGAGATACTTATCCTTTTAAAGATAAGTGGTGCTTACCTGGTGGCTTTGTAAAAATAGATGAAGATTTAGATGCATCAGCTAATAGAATATTAAAGAGTGAAACTAATTTAAGTGATATATATTTAGAACAGTTATATACATTTAGTGATCCTAAAAGAGATCCTAGAATGAGGGTTATTAGTACATCTTACATTGCTTTAGTTGATAAAAAAAGATTAGATGTTAAATTACCTAAAAATGCGTCTTGGTTTGATATAAACTTACTTGAAGATGATACTAGTTATCATGTTACTCTAGATAATGGTAATGAAGAAATCAAGTTTATTGTATCAAAGACACTTAAGGAACATACTACTGATAGATATAAGTTTGAAGTAGTAAAAAATGATTCTATTGCATTTGACCATCCACTTGTTATAGTATCAGGTTTAGAGCGCATTAAGAATAAAGCTGAATATACAGATATTGTATTTAATATGATGCCAGATTTATTTACTTTAGGTGAGTTACAACAGGTATATGAAGTAGTACTTAGAAAGAAATTATTAGATCCAGCTTTTAGAAGAATAATTGCAGATAAAGTAGAGGCAACAGATATGATGAGATCAGGTGGAGGACATAGACCTTCTAGATTATTTAGATATAGGAGTGATAATGAATCTAGAAAAAGAAATTAATGAGATAAAAGAAAGAAATAAAAGAGTAGAACTAGATAAGAAATGGGAAACTAGCATAACAAGAAGGATATGTATATGTATTTTAACTTATGTTGTAGTTGTTATTTATACTTATTTAATAGGTAGAATATCAAATATATTCTTAACATCACTAGTACCAGTAATTGGTTTTACATTATCAACGTTATCATTAAAAGGTATAAGAAAAATATGGGAAAATAATATAAATAAATAACCATATTTTTTTGTATAAAAAGTTGCTAAATGGAACATAATAGATTATAATAGTTAAGCACTAAGTTATTTTAACTTAAAAAGGAGGGCTTATGAAAGTTCCATTGAGATATCAAATGACTGAGAAAGATAGTGGAAAAACTACATTATTAAATACTATAAGCTATTTATTTGATAGAGAAACTTTAGATATCAATTTAATTAAGAGTGTTTATAAACATAGTATAGATGAGAATAATATACTTTTAAAGCAAGAAACTATATGTGATTTTGCACATAAAATACTTGATAAAAAGAAATATAATTTAGAGTTACATAAACTTAATAAAGAAGAAGTAAATATTAAAACTATAAAAGAATACATGAAGGATGATAATAGTATTATGATTATTCATTTATATCTATTTGAAAAAAGTCATTATGCTTTAGTTACTAAAATGGATAATAATTATATTTATATATTTGATCCTTATTATTTAGATGAAACATATTTTGATGATTATAGAATGGTAGAACTTGTATATGATGAACCATTTGAATATAATAGAAAAGTAAATCTTAAGAGATTTAATACTATGAATTTATCAGATTATGCATTGGGACCTATTGAACATAGAGAATGTTTAATAATTAAAAAGAATAACTAATAAAGTAAAGTTATTCTTTTGTTTTTTATTTCAATAAATCCTTCATCTTTTAAATTTTTTAACTCTCTAGTCATAGCTGAACGGTCAATTGCTAGGTAGTCTGCAAGATCAGTAAAAGTAAATGGTAAATATATATTTTTAGATTTATTCTTGTGTGATACTATTTTAAAGTATTCAAGTAGTTTATTTCTAATAGTTTTTTTAGTAAGTATTTCTATTCTATTATTCTTATCATTTATAGAATTAATAATTATTTCTAGTAGATTTTTGATGAACTGATTATAGTAATTATTAGTATTATTAGATTTAATTAATTGTTCATAATCAATAATAATTATATTAGTCTTATCTTTAGTAGTAATAGTATATTCGTTATTAGATAGAGATGATATTTTAGAACCGAAGATATCATTATCATTTAACTCTTCGATAATAGTTCTATTACCATTATAATCTGTTTTAATAATTTGAATTATACCTTCTAATATAATACCAATAAAGTTTCTGTTCTTTATTTTTTTTAAGATTTCTTCGTTTTTGTCAAATGTATATGTTAATGCTTCTAAATTTTTTAGAAGTTTTATTTTATCATCGTCAGTAATATTAAAGAAAGGATTCATATATACACCTCAATTTAATAATAGCATTTTATTGTTGCATTTGCAACAAAAATAGTAAAATATAATATAATTGTTTCTCTTGAAATAGTACAATAAATTGATTGAAATTTGTATAGTGAACTTGCTTGTAACAATTTAATTATTTTGGAAAATGCGAATTCTTAGTATAATTTATATTATTGATATATAAAATTATTAGATTTTATACACTCAGTTTACATGTGAAAATGAAATAATTTTATAAATCCATTTTTGTTGCACTTGCAACACATTTTATCTACAAAATATGATATGATGTTGACGGTAACAAAAGTAGGAGGATTTATATGAAAGTAATAAAAAGAGATGGACACATGGTTGAGTACTGTCCAGAAAAAATTGAAGAAGCTATTAAAAAAGCGAATTTAGAAGTAGAAGAAGATGATGCTGTTTCAGGCACTCAGATTAAAAATATTATTAAATATATTGAACGTTTAGGTAAGAAGAGAATTCTTGTTGAAGATATTCAAGATATTATTGAGATGAAACTTATGTCAATGGGTAAGTATGTACTTGCTAAAAAGTATATTACTTATCGTTATACTAGAGAATTAGTTAGAAGAAGTAATACTACAGATCTAGCTATTAAAGAGTTGATTGATGGTGAATCTGAGTACTGGAATACTGAAAATTCTAATAAGAACGCTAAGGTAGTTACTACACAAAGAGATTATCTAGCTGGTATTACTAGTACTGATATTACACGTAGATTTTTACTTCCTGAAGATATTGTAAAAGCTCATGATGAAGGTGTAATTCATTTTCATGATGCTGATTACTTCGCACAAAATGCACTTCATAACTGTGATTTAATTAATTTAGATGATATGCTTCAAAATGGTACTAATATAAATGGTGTTATGATTGAAAAACCACATAGATTTTTAACAGCTATGACAATTGCAACACAACTTATTACTGCTGTATCATCGTCTCAGTATGGTGGTGCTACTATTACACTAACACATTTAGCGCCATTTGCTCGTGAGTCTTATAATAGATATTTAGATAAGTATAAGAAAAGAAAATTCACTAAGAAAGATTGTGAGAAGTTTGCTAAAGAAGATTTACAAAAAGAAATAGTAGATGGAGTACAAACTTTCCAATATCAAATAAATTCAATGACTACAACTAATGGTCAAGCACCTTTCTTGTCAGTATGTATGTATTTAGGTGAAACTGATGAGTATAAAGAAGAACTTGCTATGATTATTGAAGAAGTATTAAAACAAAGAATTCAGGGTATGAAAAATGAAAAGGGTGTATATATCACACCAGCATTCCCTAAACTTTTATATGTACTTGAAGAAGATAATATCAAAGAAGGTTCTAAGTATTATTATTTAACAGAGTTAGCTGCTAAGTGTACTGCAAAAAGAATGGTACCTGATTATATTTCTGAAAAAGTAATGAAAGAACTTAAGAAAAATGAACTTGGTGAGGGTGAGTGTTATCCTTGTATGGGATGTCGTTCATTCTTAACTCCAGACCGTTCTATTTCTCGTGGTAATGTTGCAAAAGCTAAAAACTATGTTGAAGGTAAAGGTAAATACTATGGTAGATTTAATCAAGGTGTTGTTACTATTAATTTAGTAGATGTAGCACTTTCTGCAGATAAAGATATGGATGCTTTCTGGAAAATATTTGATGAAAGATTAGAGTTATGTCACCGTGCACTTCAAATTAGACATAAAAGATTATCACATACAACTAGTGACGTTGCACCAATCTTGTGGCAACATGGAGCTCTAGCTAGATTAGAAAAAGGTGAATCAATCCACGAGTTACTACACCACGGATATTCAACTATTTCACTAGGTTATGCAGGACTTTATGAATGTGTTAAATTTATGACAGGTCACTCTCATACTGATAATGGTAAAGGTAAAGAGTTTGGACTTGCTGTAATGCAGAGAATGAATGATATGTGTAATAAGTGGAAGAAAGATGAAGATATTGATTACAGTGTATATGGTACTCCAATTGAGGCAACTACTTATAAGTTTGCTAAATGCTTGAAAGAGAGATTTGGGAAGATTAAAGGTATTACTGATAGAGATTATATTACTAATTCATATCATGTTCCTGTATTTGAAGAGATTGATGCATTTACTAAATTATCATTAGAATCAGAATTTCAAAAATTATCTCCAGGTGGAGCTATATCTTATGTAGAAACACCTAATTTAGAGAATAACTTAGATGCTGTAATGGAAATTATTAAATTTATCTATGATAATATTATGTATGCAGAATTAAATACTAAATCTGATTATTGTCAAGAATGTGGATACACAGGTGAAATATTAATCGATGATGATTTAGAGTGGTATTGTCCAAATTGTGGTAATAGAGATCATGATAAATTAAATGTTGCGCGTCGTACTTGTGGTTATATTGGTTCTAATTTCTGGAATAAAGGAAGAACTCAAGAGATTAAAGAAAGAGTATTACACGTAGATAATAAGGATTGTGAAGATTGTGACTGTAAGAAAGAAAGTGATACTGGATGCGATTCAACAAAATAAGAAGAACAGACATATCTAATGGTCCTGGTATAAGAGTTTCAATATTTATGCAGGGTTGTACATTTAATTGCAAAGGATGTTTCAACCCTGAAACTCATGACTTTAATGGAGGTCATGAGTTTAATGATGATACAATAAATAAAATAATTACTCTAGCTAGTCCAAATCATATAAAAGGATTATCTATATTAGGAGGAGAACCTATGCACCCTAAAAATATAGAAGGTACTTTAAAATTAGTTAAAGAATTTAAAAATAAATATCCAAAAAAAGATGTTTGGGTATGGACTGGATTTAATTACGAAGATTTATCTTTAAAACATGATTTAAGTGATATTGATATTCTTGTAGATGGACAGTATAAGATGGAATTATATAATCCAACGTTAAAATATAGAGGTTCATCTAATCAAAGAGTAATTGATATTAAAAAGACAATTAAGAATAAAAAGATAGAAATATTAGAAGGAGTAGAAGTATGAGAGAAAGAGGATTTGAAATTGCAAAAGGATGGGAAGATAAAAATATTAATCTTCCAAAGAGAAGTACAAAACATTCAGCAGGATATGATGTAGAAGCAGCAGAAGATATAACTATTCCTGCATATAAACCAGGGATTAAACCAACACTTATTCCAACAGGATTGAAAGCATATTGTAAAGAAGATGAGTGGTATATGCTTGCAAATCGTTCGTCTGGACCTAAAAAAGGATTTGTAATGGCAAATAGTATAGGAATAATTGATTCAGATTATTATAATAATGAATCAAATGATGGACACTTTTATTTTCAATACTTTAATTTTCAAGACCATGATATCGAAGTTAAAAAAGGTGATGTAATAGGTCAAGTAATATTCCAAAAATTCTTAATAGTAGATAATGATAATGCAGAAGGAGTAAGAGCTGGAGGATTTGGCTCTACTGATTCCAATGAATAGACTAATAGTTGTAGAAGGTCCACAAGGGACAGGTAAGACTACACTTGCAAATTACTTAAGAGAGTCTATACCTGGTTCTAACTTATATCGCTTATCTGGGCAAAAGGATAAATCTATTACTGGGCGTGATATAAGTATAAAAATGTATGATGCATTACTTAATTATTTAAAAGCAATGGAAGATATTCCTATGGATTTAGTATTTGATAGAACATTTTTTACCGAAGAAGTATATGCACGTCTTGGTTATAAAGATTACAGTTTTACTGATAATTATTATAAACTTGTAGATAGATTTACTGATTTAAATTATGAAAAATATTTTATTAATTTGTATTTAGAAAATACAGACTTATTTAAAAAGAGGTTAGAACGAGTTCATCATGATTATCAAGCATTTAGTGTTCAAAGTAGTATTGATCAACAAAATACATATAGAAATATTGCAGACGAATTAAGTTCTAGAGGAGTAACTGTAGAAAATCTTGCAATGGATAATTTTGATGAAGCTTATGATAAAGTAAAGAAATTATTAAAAATAAAATAGAGTAAAGAGGTGTTGGCATGGATACAAATAATGATAATAATATAAATAATGAGAATAAGACTAATAACGAAGTAACTAGATCTGAGTTACATAATGTAAGTGATAATAAAGAACACAATAAGAAAAGTAAGTTAAGTAGTAAACATAAGAAGATTTTAATAATTAGTATTGTAGTTTTATGTTTGCTTGTTATTGGATTAGTTGTAGTAATACTATTTACTGGTAAAGATAAGAATACTAATAAGAAAACTAAAAAGATTGTAGTAGAGAGTACTATGACAGCGAAAGAATATAAGGCAATTGTTGATGCTTATGGAGATGCAGTTACTCTTGCTAGTAATAATTATATGACTTTAAAAAATGGTGAGATTCCTAAGTTTGAAGATATTAAAGACAGTATAGTGTTTGATAAACATAAAGTAGTGTGTAAAACTAATAAGATTAATTTTGATGGTAGTGTATACTTAAATAGTTGTACTGTTGATGGTAATGAGATTACTAAGAATTATTCTTATGGTGAGGAAAAGGAGGAACCTAAAAAGTCAGGTGATAAAATATTCTTGTACAAAAGAAATGATTATAAGCCTGGTGAAGATAAAAATACAGGAATAAAACATTATGCTAATGGATATTATATATCTTCAACGGAAGCAACTTTTGAAGGTTTAACTTTAATAGATAATTATGATTGTGAAAATAAAGATTGTAGGGGTTTTGATTATAGTGAGATAAATAATAAAATAATAATATTAGATGGTAATTATTATTTATATGATATTTCGTCTAAACAAAAAGAATTATTAAGTGTTGATAAAATAGATTATACTGAAATTAAATATGTAAATAATTCTAATAAGATATTTGGAATTGCATTTAGAAAAAAAGATAACACTTATTCATATAATACAGGAGTGGCCTTATATAACATAGATTCTAGTAAATTTATTACAGATTTTATTTATGGATACTTTTATGCACTTGATAGTGTAAATTATGTTTTTGCAAATTATAATCAAGATACTGTATTAATTAATCCTAATAGTGGTAGTGTAGAGCGAACAATTAATGGTTTACAATATATATATGAAGTTTCAGTTAATGGAAATACATATTATATGGCATCGCTTTATTCAGATGGACCAAATTATGATTCTATTGTTTTAAATAGTAATTTAGATAGGATAGTACCATTTGATGATTATAATGGAGTATTTAATAGTGATTCTACAATTACGGTACAAAAAAATAATGATAATCATTTCTATATTTATGATTTATCTGGAAATTTAATTTATACAAGTAAAGAGTATAAAAATGTAGTAAAAATTATTAAAGACTTTGTAGTAGTTTTAACTAATGATTCAGATTTAGTATTATTAAATAGAAGTGATGAGGTACTTACTACATTCTTAAAAGTTACTGATAAACATTATTTGCACCCTCTAATCTCTGGATGGTATACAACTAATGGCAAGAATGGTATTTATTTTGTAGTAGGTGATAATGATATACCTTACGGTACAGAAGGTAGTGGACTAGAGTATTACTATATTCCATCTACTGGTGAGACTGGAGTTATTAAAACTAAAGGTGTAGGTGGATATGCAAAACCAATATTATACTTATATCCAACTAAGAAGACTAAAGTAGAAGTATCATTTAGTAATCCTGAATTACTTACAACAACTTATCCTAAGTTTAATAAGAGTTGGGTTGTTACGGCAAATAAAAATGGTGATTTATATGATTCTAAAGGTAAATACTATTATGGATTATATTGGGAAGAAGAAGGTAGTACTAATGTAGATTTTAGTGAAGGATTCTATGTAGATAAAGATTCTGCTATTGATTTCTTAGAAGATAAATTAACTACAATTGGACTTAATGCGAAAGAACGTAATGAATTTATTATGTACTGGCTTCCAATACTTGAGAAAAATGAACATAACTTAGTATATTTTGAACTTACTAAAGAAAGAGATAAATTTAATAAGTTAAATATTACTCCTAAACCTGATTCATTACTTCGTGTTGCGATACATGTTAAAAAAGTAGATGGTCCAACATTTATTAAAGAAGAAAAATTAGAAACTTTTAAACGAAAGGGATTTACTGCTGTTGAGTGGGGTGGAGTAATACATTAATTAAATAAAAGGACTGAGTTCTTTTATTTTGCTTGAGGAGGATTTATGTTTTTACAAATAATTATATTAATAATTGGATTTATAGTTTTAATTAAAGGAGCAGACTTGTTTGTAGATGCTGCATCAAGTCTTGCTGCTAATTTTAAAGTATCAAAGATGTTAATAGCTCTTACTATAGTTGCTTTTGGTACAAGTGCTCCAGAACTTGCTGTATCTATTAAATCTATGGCAAGTGGTAGTGGAGATATTGTATTAGGTAATGTTATAGGTAGTAATATATTAAATATATTATTAATACTTGGAGTATCTGGATTAGTGCATTTTCTAAATGTAAAGAATGCAACAGTAAGAAAGGAATTACCTATTACAATACTTTTATCTTCATTATTATTTGTAACTATGAATGATACATTATTATCAAACGCCAAGACTAATTGTTTAACTAGATCAGATGGAATTATTATAATACTATTCTTTCTTGTATTTGTTTATTACTTAATATCTACTATGAGAAATAAAACAGATAAAACTGAGGATAAACCTAAATACAATATATTAAAATCAATTATATTTACAGTAGTGGGTATTGTATGTTTAGTATTAGGTAGTAATGCAGTAGTAGATGCTGCATCACATATTGCATCTAGTCTTGGAGTTAGTGAACGTATGATATCTCTTACTATAATTGCCCTAGGTACAAGTTTACCAGAACTTGTTACAAGTGTTACCGCAACACGTAAAGGCGAATACGATATTGCAATAGGAAATGTAGTTGGTAGTAATATATTTAATATAGGTATAGTACTTGGACTGCCTTTAGTATTATTTGGTGGTATAAATTCATTTACTATAAACATGACTGATATTATAGTAATGTTGTTTTCTGCAGTATTACTATTCTTATTTAGCTATAAAGATAATAAGATATCTAAGATAGAAGGTATTATATTTTTATTAATGTTTATAGTGTATTATTCATTTGTTATTTTTGCGTGAATATGTAGCTAATTATAATTTATATTTAAATACAGCTATTCGAAGTGTAATCCTAGTTGGATTATACTTCCTTTGTTGTGCTTGTTATATTGCAATTTAGCGAGAGTTTATTACATGTATGTATTAATAAATTGTTAAACGGTTTATAAACATAATGGAGCGATAACTTTACTTATATTTGAAAAATTATGCTCCCAAAGTTGTTTAATTAAATCAACTAAATAAATTATAGCAGATATAAGAATTGTTATGACTTCTTGCGGCATACTTCTATTAGGAAGAATATTAGGAAGTTTATTAGGAAAGTTCTTCTAACTTATTGGAGAATAAAAGAAGGTATGATAATATATCGTTTAGTGGTGATACAATGAAGAAACAATATTTAATTTATGCAGATGAATCACATAGAAAAGGTAAATACTTTAGTAATTTTTATGGTGGCGCTTTGGTTAATTATATTGAACTTGAAAAGATAAGTAATAAACTTAATGCTAAAAAGGAAGAACTAGGTTTATTCCAAGAAGTTAAATGACAAAAGTCACTGAACAATATTTAGATAAGTATTTAGAATTGATAGATTATTTTTTTGAATTTATTAAATCTAATAAAATTAAAATTAGAATAATATTTATCCAAATTTTAATATTGGTGTTTCTACTAGTAGTCGTGGTGATTTTACCAACAATTGGAAGGACCATTATAGACATTGGTGTTTTAAATCTAAAAATAGTATATTTGATTCATCATTAACTAAAAATTCAAAATAAAAAACTCCATTCTTCCTACATAAACCTTTCACGTACTAAACGTGAAGCTTCGGATTGAACAGAGTTCTTATATGACAATATTACTATTTTTAATGGTAATTGTAAATACTATTATACTCAGACTAGTATTTTTTTATGCAACTTTTTATGAATTTAATATCCATTCTATAATTAATTTTTTGATTTCATAGTATTCATGACTATCAAATTGCATATTTGCTATGCAAAATCTTTTTGATGCTATATGAGAACAAAACATACATTCATATAAATCAAAACAGTCCTGAATAAATAATGAATTACTTACTTTATTAGAACAAATAACATTATAACTATTACTACAATCTTTAGAGTCATCACATCTTATGCAGAAATTACAAGCGCCAGATCTCCCACATGCAAGTAAGAATTCACTATTACCACAAGAGTCGCAGTAAATGATATTTTTTGAATCACTACAATCGGTACTTCTATAAACATTTTCACATCTATAAATGGTATCACTTTTTGCAACATTAATAGAATCGTAAACTCGTTCAGTTGTTGTTAAGTTAATAGTATTCCATATATAAATTAATTCTTGCAAGTTGTTTATTTCTTTTTTTGAAAGCATCCAACCGGTTTCTTCATCTCTTTTTTTCATATTTTTATTTGTTATAAATCTGCCACTGTTGATAGAGTCTGCCCAAGTTATTTCATTTGTAGTTGAATCATTTACTTGTTTTGGCAATTTAACATCAAATGCGAACTTTTCTAATAGTGTATCTAAAGAATAATTATTGTCCTTATCAAATACACTTTTAAATATTTTATTAACAATTTCTAGTGCTTTAGTATCATTCATTCTTTCACACACCTTTCTTGCTTGTTGAATTAGATATTAAAATATCTTTTAAACTAACATTATTGTTTATTCTAAAATTAGTTTTAGAGTTATTTGAGTTATCTTTGCTGCTTATATTATTGTTATTATTTGTAATTGTTCTTTTAATTCTAGGAATACTTGTATAATCTAATGTAATACCTTTAAATGCTGGCAATAATACACCATCTCTATCTATTCTAACAATACATTCACGTGTTTGAAGTTCAGTTAATAATTTAATTTTTCTATCTCTAGAATCATCTAGAGGTATTTTCATATTAAAGTTATCAACCAATACATTAGCATCTAACTTTGATGCTCTAAAGATAAAATAGTTTATTACATTAGCAAATATTGAATTTTTTAATTCATCTGATATTTGATTAAAATACTGTCCTGCCAATATTAAAGATAAATTATATTTTCTTGATTCTGATAAGTATCTAGATAAAATAGGATTTTCAACAACGGCGACTTCATCAATAATAAATATTATATGTTCATCTATCTCTCGTTTCCCGATTATAGTTAGTAACTGCCCCATTATTAATCCTGATATAGTTTTAGTTACTTTATCCCCAAGTTTTGTTCTATCTAGTGAGAATAAAGTTAAGAAATTATCATGGATAGTATTTTTTAGATTTTCACTATTTTGTTCTCTATTAAATGCAGGTATCATTTCCATTTCGTCAATAAAGGATATAATCGGAGATATAGCATCACCATAAGATTTTGTTTTTAAATCATTAAAATCTGATAAGAAAAAGTCTATTACACTAACTGGTAAATTATATTTTAATTTCTTTATTAAGTCATTTCTATACTCTAAGTCTAAAATAAGTCTTCTTAAATTTCTAAAATTAAATGATTCATCAGTTAATAGTAAATGTATTGAATGTCTTAAAACCCTTTCTAATTTTGAGTTATATTGGTCAGCAATTAATGATTTTAATAAATCTAATAAAGTTTCCGTAGAAGCTACAATATCGTCATTATTATTAATAAATAAGTCAATGCTATCTAAATTACTTTTAAAGTCAATTACTTTTCCAATACCACCAATATCATTTTCAAGAGCGGCATGTGGATCTATTACTACAACTTTATATTTTTGGCGTATATTTTCATTTTTGTTAATATTATTAATTAATAAACTTATAAATTTAGATTTACCACATCCAGAAGAACCCATTATGATAGAGTGCTTATCAAAACTAAAATTATTTTGATTTAGATAGAAATTACCTTGTAAATAAGGAAATGTATCAACAGATAGCAATGAATTATTAGAATCAGTATTTAATAAATGTAATATTTTATTTATTTCTAAATATTTAGGAGAACTCTTATAAAAATACCTTTTATTTCCTTCAAAATCCACTGATAATATACTTGTTGGTGATGAAAATATAACATTATATTTTTTTATTACACCATTTTTATTAAGATAAAATCTTATTTTAGACTTTATCTTATTTTCATATAGTTTCAAAAAACTAATTTCTAGATAAAGAAGAGTTCCTTTATTTCTAATCTCGCTATAATTTATTAGGTCAATAATACTACTACCAACTTTTGGTAAAGAAAGCAATGTATAGTTATACATAGGGGCTTTTATTTCTTTTGTAGGTTTTAATAAGAATGAATTTAAGTTATTTATTGTTGCAGGTAAACTACATCTAGTTTTAACAAAGTATCTTATTTGATTTCTATCATTAGTAATAATTATCTTCCATTTTCTTAAAAAGCCATTATAATTTGATATCGTATTAATTAACTCTAACCATTCTTCTTTTGAAACAAATTTTTTAGTTAGATATATTTCTGATGTTAAACCCATGATACGCCACCCCATAAAAAGTATATCTAATGTACAAAAGAAAAAACTGACTTTTTATGAGGCTGCTGAAAAAGTTACATTAAGATTGTTGTAAACCAAAGACAGCAGTCTTT
>CAMVPJ010000014.1 GCA_947169395.1 uncultured Caryophanales bacterium | reverse complement strand
GAAAAGTCATTCTATTTACCCAGAAAGGTATAATATCATATCCTGTTACTAAGCAATTATTAGGATAATACTTTTCAAGTAACTTAGTATTATCTGGCCAACCTAGAGTAGCAAAAGGCCACAAAGCAGATGAGAACCAAGTATCAAGTACATCATCATCTTGAACCCAACCATCTTCTTTTGGAGCTTCTACTCCTACATATACCTCATCACCTTTATACCAAGCAGGTATTCTATGTCCCCACCAAAGTTGACGAGAAATACACCAGTCATATGTAATTTCCATCCAGTGATTCATTGTTTTTTCATATCTACTAGGTACAAAGTTTACTTTATTGTGTGCATCTTTTTGTGTTTCTAACACAGTATCAGCAAGAGGTCTCATTTTAACAAACCATTGCTTTTTAATCATAGGCTCAACCATTACTCCTGTTCTTTCTGAATGTCCTACTTCATGAGTAATTGGTTCTACTTTGATAAGTAATCCTAAACTATCTAATTCTTTTAGTACTTCTTCTCTACACTCTTCACGAGTCATTCCTTTATACTTACCAGCATTACTATTCATAGTTGCATCATCATTCATAACAACTATACGCTCTAAGTTGTGCCTATTACCCACTTCAAAGTCATTAGGATCATGAGCCGGAGTAATTTTAACCGCACCAGTACCTTTAGTCATATCAGCATGCTCGTCAGTAATTACTGGTATTGGTTTATTTACTATAGGAAGTATTACATTCTTACCAACAAAATCTTTATATCTTTCATCTTCTTCATTTACCGCAACAGCAGTATCGCCAAATAATGTTTCAGGACGAGTGGTTGCAACATCAATAAACTTGCTACTACCTTCTAACATATATTTAATATGATAAAAAGCACTCTTCTCTTCTTTATATATAACTTCTTCATTAGAAAGAGCAGTCTGGGCAGCAGGATCCCAGTTAATAATTTTCTCGCCACGATATATTAATCCTTCATTATAATAATCAACAAATACCTTTTTAACTGCCTTAGATAATCCTTCATCAAGAGTAAATCTCTCTTTAGAATAATCAAGCGCAATACCAAGCTTTGCCCACTGTTTTCTTATTACATCCCCGTGTTCTTTAGTCCAGTCCCAGCACGATTCCAAAAATTTATCTCTACCATATTCATACTTATCAATACCATTATCCTTAAGTCTTTTAACAACTTTAGCTTCTGTTGCAATAGCAGCATGATCCATACCAGGTAACCATAATGTATCATAACCTTCCATCTTTTTATAACGAATAATAATGTCTTGAAGCGTTACATCCCAGGCATGACCTAGATGAAGTACACCAGTTACATTAGGTGGAGGTAAAACTATACAATAACTTTTTTTATCACTATTCTCTTCACACTTAAAATAATTTTTATTTATCCATTTTTCATACTTATTTTCTTCTACTTGTTCATGATTATATTTCTTATCTAACATAATATCACCTTTCTATATACTCGTATTCATAATCTCTTTATATTTATTTACATCTATATTCTTAATATCTTCAATTAAAGTTTTAAATATATCATCATTATCATACTTTGGTCTATCATATTCTATCCAAAAATCTGATGCAGTGTGTGACTTAGAATCTATTTCAGCTGCTCTAGCACCGTAATATACTAAATCAACGCGTGCCTTATCATAATCCATAACTCCGGCTAAATCATACAATTTAGCCTGAAAATCACATTCTATTTTATCAACTAGATGAGCAAATACTGCCTCAGGTGTTGAACGTGTACTAAACTCATATAGTAAATCTTTTATCTCTTTTTCTTCTGCCATACCACTTACTACTTTTTTAACACATATCTTACCTTGTTTTAACTTCTCTTCTCTAGTAATTGTATCTCTTACTGTATAATCAGTCATAAGTATTTCTTCTGTTTCATGTAGTGTTAGCTTTATACATATCAAGATTAAGCTTATACTCACTATTAAGTGCAATTGCAAGTATTAATGTGCCATATATGTGCTCTGCATCAGACTCAAGTCTATCAGAAGTAATACCTATTTCTATCCAACCTTTTCTAACAACACTTTTAAGTCTGCTTGCAAACATATAAAATCTAATTATATTATCGTTTTTCATATACTTTATTCCTGCTTTCATTGCTTATTTTATCATAATTATATTTTCCTACTTTAGGTATTGGATAAATTGTTAAAATATTTTTAGTTCCACCTATCGTATACACTTCTAATAAATCAGTTTCCATATCAAGTAAATATCCTGTATTATATGGCATTTTAACTAAATATAAATCACTAATATCTCTATATACTAGTGTATCTAAATGATTAGTACAATAATCAAATAATTCATTAATATCAACACTTTTATTAAAACGATAAAGTGATCCATCATAAACATGTTTGGCATTAATATGATCGATTGCATTATCTTTATTGTATGAATATAATTGATATTCTAAATAACCATTTAATTCTTCTTCTTTTAACATTCCATTTAAGTATTTATAATAAGCTTTACATCTTTGAAGTTGAATTAAATCAGCATTACAATGACATCTAGAAGAATCAAACTCCTTAAATAAATCATCTACATTATCATCACCGTTTAGTAAAGCCATTCTTATTAACCTAACAAGTGCTTGATGTTTTAAATTTGTATTAACAATCTTTAAGTAACTCTCTTTTTCTTTATCTCTATCACCTTTAATATGATATAAAACAGCTAACTCTTCATACATATGAGTTTCTAAATCAGTATATCTTAATCTTTTATAAACCTCAATTCCCTTTTCATATTCACCAAGTCTCCGATAGTATAACCCACTTATATAATTTTTTTCATTATATGATTGATAATTATCTATATATTCTTTAGCTTCATCAACATATCCTATATTTAATAATAGTTTAACAAGACTTGATAAATCAGAAAATCTATTTGTTTTATCATAAACAAACTTCTTTAAACTTAAAGCTTTATCTATATTATAGTTTCTAATATATGCATTTGATAGGATAAACTTTATTCTCATATTAAAATAAGGTTGTTCTAATAGTTTTTCAAGTAATATAATATTATCCTCAACATTATAGCCATATCTAACTTCTTTATCAAGTCTATTTAATAAATTATTTAATTTATATGTATTATTTTTCATAAAATACCCCCAAAAAATAAAAAGCAACCATCCTAAAGGACGAATTGCTCGTGGTACCACCTTAATTTGTAGCTAAGCTACCTCTTAATTTAACGCATTATTACGTATTATCTTAACTATTCAGATAATAAACTCCCTTGCTACCTTCTATTACATCAATTATTAGTTTCCACCAACCACTAACTCTCTATAAATTAAATATAATATACTCCTCAAGTTCTTCGTTTTTGTTTCATATTATATAATTATTTATTAATAATTTCAAGTACTAATTTTTAAGTTTACTCTTACTTACGGTAATTACTGGTACTATATTAAATAAGTCAGTAACAATCTTTTCATTATTAACTTCATTACTAACTATACTATATATTTTATTATCAGTTACTATTGTACTAGTTAGAGTATCACTAATATACTCTATATTACTACTAGTAATATCACTATTACTAAGTAATCTTGCTTTATAATTATTATAACTTACTCCATCTACTGTATCAGTTCTATTATCTATATAAAACCAATTACTAGTATTACTTTTCAATACCTTTAAAGCACTTACAGGTTTATACTCACCAGACTCTTCATAATCACTATCAGTAATATAAGCAACTTTATTACTACTCTTACCATTTTCAAATAATAAAGCCTCGCTCATAACTAAATTTACATTATCATTATCACTAGATATTACATAAAAATCATATTCTTCGGTATTAGATACACTACAAGTATATTTATCACCTACATTATATTCACCATTTGTACCAATTCCCACACATACATAATCACTTTCTATAGTATCATTAATCTCATCTTGAACATTACTTCTTAGTTTACTTAAAACATTTCCTCTTGTATTAAACATTGATAAGACTATCGCAACTATAGTAAGGCCAAGTATAAGTATCATATACATCATTGTTGATATAGCAAATCCTCTATTATTTTTCATATGCACCAACCTTAAAATAATTATATATTAATTAGTATATTTTTTCAAGGATAAATTGTCTTTTTGAATAATTCATGGTAGAATTAAACTAGTGGAGATAACGATATGAAAAAAAGATTAAGACTTTGGGTTAAAATATTAATTGCAATAATTCTTTTTATAGCTACAATACTAATCTATGGATTTTTTATAAATAGTCATGGCTTTAAAGTTAATGAAATAGCTATTTACGAAGATATTCCAGATAGTTATAATGGACTTAAAATAGTTCATATTAGCGATATATATTATGGTAATGATAATCAGAATGAATTAAAAAATATAGTAAATAGGATTAATCTAATTAAACCAGATATAGTTGTATTTACAGGAGATTTACTTTATAAAGATACTAAAGTAGACAGCACCCTAAGTAAAGAATTAGCTAGAATAAGTACAACTATAGATAAGTATTATATTACTGGTGATAGTGATTATAATAATGATTCTGTTACTAATATACTTAATAATAGTGGATTTATTTCTTTAAATGATACTTATAATCTAGTTTATAAAGATAAAACACCAATATTAATTGCTGGTATTTCTACATCTAAAAATAAAGATAATATATTAAAGAAATTAGATTCTACATTTGAATACTTAGATAATAATAATGTATTTAGTATATTACTAATGCATGAGCCAAATAAAATAGAAAAGTTTGATTATAGTAAATTTAACTTAATACTAGCAGGACATAACTTAGGAGGAATAGTTAAAATCCCATTAATAGGTGGAATTATACTTCCTAAAGATAATTATTTATATGGTAATACTCATTACAAAAAGAAAAATACTGATATTTATATATCTAATGGTTTAGGCAATAAAGATACTAATTTTAGACTATTTAATAAACCATCATTTAATTTTTATAGAATAAGAAAAAGCAAAGATTAGTTTTGCTTTTTAATTGTCTATTATAATTATATTTTCATTATTATATGCAAGTCCCATGTCTTTTAAAATAGAATCCATATTTTCATAAGAAGTTAATTCATTAACTTGCATAGTTAAGCTCTCATTAGTACTTTTTTGTTTCTCGATTTTCGAATTAATCTTTTCAATTTGAATTTTCAAATTACTGGTACTAGCACTCACAAATATTTTAAGTACAAAAGTAGAACACAAACATATTATAGCTAATGCATATAATAGTTTTTCTCCTCTAGTAAATTTAGCAACCTTCTTTTTCTTCTTTTTCATATTAACCAATTCTTTCTAATACACGTAATTTCGCACTACGTGCTCTATTATTATCATTAATTTCTTTATCAGAAGCCCCCAATACTTTTACTACCTTATATTTTAATTCAAATTCCTTAGGAATTATAGGTAAACTTCTTAATTCTGGTTTTAACGTACTAACACTTTTAAATACTTCTTTACATATTTTATCTTCTAATGAATGAAATGTAATTACACATATTCTACCGCCTACATTAATTAAGTCTAAGGCATCCCGCAAACTTTTTTCAAATACCTCAAGCTCATTATTTACTTCAATTCTTATTGCCTGAAATGTTTTTCGTGCAGGATGATGATCTTTCTTATACTTCATTGGCACAGCATTTTTAATAACTTCAACAAGCTCTAAAGTAGTATTAATTGGTCTAGCACTTATAATTGATGAAGATATCTTTTTAGCAAACTTCTCTTCTCCGTATTTAAATATAATGTCAGTAAGTTTTTCTTCGCTATAATCATTAACTACATTGTAAGCCGATAACTCCTGCTCTCTATTCATACGCATATCAAGTCTTGCTTCTTTATGAAAACTAAATCCTCTATAATCTTCATCTAACTGTGGACTAGATACTCCTAGATCATATAGTATTCCATCTACTTTAGTTATGTTGTTCTCTTTTAATTTGTTTTTAATATCAACGAAATTACTATTAATTATTGTATAGTTTGTAGCAATCCCATCAAGTCTATTCTTACTATAATTAATGGCTTCTTTATCTTGATCAAATGAATACAAGTGTCCATTAGGTATTCGCTTTAATATCTCACTACTATGACCACCATAACCTAGTGTACAATCAACTATTATACTATTATCTTTAATATTTAAATACTCTAAACATTCTTCTAATAATACACTTTTATGCATAAACCCTCCTAATTAGATTCAAACAAACTATCTGCAATCTCTGATAAATTATCAGTATTATTATCGATAAAGTTATTCCATGATTCTTTTGACCATATCTCTAATCTATCTAAAACACCTACAATAATACATTCACGATTTAAATTTGCATAACTAATTAATGGTGATGGAATATTTATTCTACCTTGACGATCATACTCACAAATAGTAGCTCCCGATAGAAATATACGCATAAAATTTCTTTTTTCTTTAGTGTCAGGCAAAGATTTATACTTATTTATAATATCATTCCAAGTATTTTGCGAATATACAAATAAGCATCCATCAAGTCCCCTAGTTACAATAATACTACTGCCTAAGTCGCATCTAAGCTTAGATGGTATTATAATTCTACCTTTTTCATCAATTGTGTGATTATACTGACCAATAAACATATTATCACCGTATCTCAAAATCCCCACTTTTATCCACTTTTCACCATAATTGTATACTATTTTTTTAACTTTGTAAATAGTTTTTATTGTCGCTTTACACAAACTATACAAAAAAATATCAAATAATGATATTTTAACTAGCTATATTATCAAAATAATAATTATCTTTGTCCTTTATAAATGTATATTTATACATACTTAATTTACTTTTATAATCTTCTATATTAAAATTACTATTCAAATCAACTGCAATAGGTGCATATAGATTTTTATAATTATATAGTGATTTATCACTATTATCATATACACCTAGAATTGTAGTAATAATTACTTTATTATCTTTCTCACTTATATTAATAATTTTTTCTATTATCTCTTTACTAGATATATTAATACATTCATTACTAATTAAGTTATATGTATTATTTGTATCATCATAATTAAACTTCTTACACTCATATTCAAAAGATGTATTATTAAAATTCTTATCAGTACCAAATAGTTTAATATAAGCATTCTTTATATCATCTTCTGTAAATGAGTCACTATTAACTAAATTATAAGCCATAGTAAGTTTAATAGAACTATTAATATTAGATTCTTTATAGTTACCAGTATAAAGATACAAGGCATTAGTATTATCTAAAGGTAGTTTAACATTTACATAATCCAATAAATAACTAAAATCTTCTTTTTTACTTACAACCTTCTTATCATTAGTAATACCAACATCGTTCATATTACTACTTATAGTAAAATTAATATAATTATGATTATACATATAATATAGTAAATAACCAATAATAGCTAAGAGAATAATTATAATAATATCTCTTCTAAATATTTTGCCTCTTTTACCTCTAAGAACACGCCTACTACTATTTCTAATCTCACGATCAATTTCCTTTTTTAAATCACTTCTAACATCTTCTTTTACAATCGCACTTACATCATTTTTTATATCATCAATTAACTCTTTAGTAATCTGATCCTTTACTTTCTTAGTTAAATCTTCCTTAATATCAAGTACTATTTCATCTTTATTAATATCTATACTTTTAACAACTTTATCTTTTGTTTTTTTTATCATCTTCGTATTTTTCTTAGTAACTTTATCTTTTGCAGCACCCATAATACCCTCCCTGATTAATATTTTACTCAAGATTTCTAACTACATTTTAACACACTTCAAGTAATAATCACAAGTTTTTTGCAAAAATAAATTGACAACAGGCTATATTTATGGTATATTTTATATTGTCAGTTGACCTGGTGGATATGGTGAAGGGGTTAACACGGTGGATTGTGGTTCCATTATGCTAGGGTTCGAATCCCTATATCCACCCCAGAATGACATTAAAGGCCTTAGTTATCTAAAGCCTTTTTATTATTATATTTTAATACTATTGTTCTATATTTCTTCAACTCTTCGATAGTATTAATATTATTTAAACTTAGTTTTTTAAGCATTTTATCTAGTATCAATGCCGTACCTTTAGCATCATAGTCAGCTCTATGATGTTTTTCTTCATCCCAAGGTATATTATAACGAATTACAAGTGTAGCAAGATTATGATATTTTTCATTAGACTCTAAATATCTAGATAATCCTAATGTATCTATTAGAGTATTATTTAAAACACCTAAATTATATTTACGGTATGCGCTATTAATAAAAGATATATCAAACTTTGCATTGTGCGCAACCATAGGATATTCCCCTACCCAATTTATAAAGTCTTTAACTGCATCCTCTTCACTAGGTGCATCTACTAACATATCATCAGTAATACCAGTAATAGCTATTATCTCACTACTTAGTTTTACTTTAGGATCAACAAATGTATCAAATGTATCTATAATTTTACCATTCTTTAATTTAACCGCACCTATTTCAATAATAGAATCCCCTTTATCAGCATATAGTCCAGTAGTTTCTAAGTCAAATACAACATAAGTTTCATCTAACAACATATTAACCTCCAACAAAAAATAAAACCAGAAGACAGATATCCCAAATCGAATAAAACCTAGTCTCCCAGGTGGGCATCACATTATACTTTTTAGGATCCTCAAAGAAATATTTAAGTTTTCTACACCAAGTATAAATTAGATTCCCTATTAAATCGATCAGTAGGTTATTTATAAAGGATTAAATCTTATCTTCCAGTTCTAAATAAATTATAACACATCAATTAAATCTTGTAAATAGACTTAGAATGAAGTTGAAGCAGTACATAGACTTAGAATGAAGTTGAAGCAGTACCCATTGTACCATATACATAATCAACTGCAACGCCATTTACTGTGCATCCAGTTAAATATACTGAGCCATTATCATTAATTTGCTTTGTACTACAAGATACTTCCGCACCACTATACTCAACAGTTAATTGATCAAAACTAGTTGGTACGTCACCATTATCTAGTAAATATCCAGCAACTGCAATCTCAGCAGATCTACCATACGCATCAATACTTCTCTTGTTAGCCGAATCTTGAGCTGATCTAACAATATTCATAACAAGAGGAGTAACTATTAATGCAATTATTGCCATTATTACTAATACTGCAATTAATTCAATTAAAGTAAATCCCTTTTTTTTCATACTATCCCTACCTTTCTATAAATAATGATACCATGCCATAAATTATTTTTCAATACTTTTTTAAAGAATTTATGTAGATAGAAAGCATTACATAAAATATAGGCGTAACTATTACTACTTCTATATTAAATAAGCCTTGAATTAAATATGATAATATAGTTATCAATAAACATACTGATAATGCATTTATATTAGATTTTGCTAATTTAAATATTTTATATATAAATAACATAAACGAGCTTAATCCCAATATACCAACATTAATTAACATAGTTAAATAAAAATTACATGCACTATCATTTATATTAACATAACCTTGTAATTGCAAATCACTAAAATATTTATTCATAAACGGAATATAAAATGTATCAACTCCACTACCTAATAAGATATGATTAATATCAAGCATTCTAATAGTTCTTTTAATTAGAAACATTCTATATGTACCAAAAGAATCATCTAAGTTACCATGCATTATACTATGCAGTTCATATATAAACCCACTTTTAAAATCAACTATATAGATACCAAATATTAATAATAATATAAATACCACTAACAAATAATAGCTTAATTTAATATTTTTCTTACACACTATATTATAAGTTTTATTACGTAATATTAACATAGTAAGTATTACCATAAATATAATTGGAAGCAACATAAAATACTTATCTAGTTGATATATTAATACAACTATTAATATACATAATAAAATTACAAGATACCTAAATAAATATGTACTTTTTAATGTTGCATATGGAAATACTAATAACATTATTATAAATAAACTAACATACATACTAGTAACATCAATAATCATCATAACTATTAATGATATTATTACTGAAATAATTAAATATATTTTATTAAATGATTTAGAAAATATGAATAATGATAAAGAAAGTACAATATACATAGTATAAAGCAATCCTACCGTATCTACATTACCTATTGTTCCACAAAAAATTTTAATATAACCTTTTTTATACAGATAAAATGGATTATACCCTATTTTCTGAAGTATAATTATAAATCCCATTATGATACTAGGTAATAATACTACATAAAGTGTATTCTTATTAAACTTATATGTTAATGATACTACTATAAAACTAACTATATAAATAATATTAACAATTAATCCCTGCATTCTAGGTGAACCTATAAGTAAATTATAACTTTTATAAGGTGAAAAAATTGTTGATACAATCATGATAAATAAATATATTAGCGCAAATAAATAAGCTTGATTAAAACTAAATTCTTTTATGCTTATACTCTTATTCAATATTTTAATTGCGCTAATAATTAGTATTGTTAAAATGTATACTATACTTACATAAACATACATATTCCATTTAAAAACTAAAATATTACTATAACCGCTTTTATCTATTAAAAGAATAAAGAACAATAATACATATATAAGATAAATATCAGTAATTCTATTTAATAATTTCATATATACTCCTACTATATAAAAGTGCTAGTAACTACTTACTAACACATTAACTACATCTATCCCACTTAGTAATAAAATAATAGCGGCAATACTTAAGTAAGGACCAAATGGTAGTTCATGACTACTATTTTTCTTCATCATTATAAGTGATATAGGAAGTCCTATAAATGATGCAATGAATATTGATGCAACTGAACTAGGTATTCCAAGCACTAATCCAAATGTAAACATTAATTTAATGTCTCCTCCACCCATTGATTCTTTCTTAAATATAATATCACCAAGTGTTTTAATTGATAACATTATAAGAAGGCTTGCAACAGCATATATAAGTGACATCATCGATGCTTTAAAACCTGTACTAATTATTAATAAAATAAAAATTAAAATATTACCAGTTATTAATACTTCATCACATATAACCATATATCTTATATCACTTACTATTACAATGACTAGCATTGATATAAATATTAAAGCAATAAACAACTTTATACTTATACCAAATCTAATATAAGCTATTAGAAATAGTATTGATGTTAAAAGTTCAATAATTGTACTAAGTACTGGTATTTTACTTCGACAATTTTTGCACTTACCACCTAAAAAAAGGAATGAAAATACTGGTATTAATTCAAGTATTCCTAACCTATGATTACAATTAGGACAATGTGATGGAGGATTTACTATTGATTTACCCTCTGGTAATCTTTCACCTACTACAGTATAGAATGAGCCTAGTATTAGGCCAAAGATGAATATAACTACGCCATAATATATATCCATCTTATCACCCTAAATTCTGTACTGATTCATACATACTAAACATCGGAACTATTACAGATAATATAATTGAACCTACCATAAATGCAAGAAGCACTATTATAATTGGTTCTATTAATGATTTTAATCTTAGTATTGCACTTCTATGTAGTGATGAATAATAAGTACTAACCTGTTCCATCATATCCGCAAGTTTACCAGTTTTCTCACCTGTTACAATCATTTCATAAGCCGGAAGCGGGAATGCCCAGTGATCCTTAAATGCTAGAGATATTTCTTCACCCTTTTTAATATTTTCAATTGTCTCATCAATCATATCGTGATATATTTCATTATTTGTAAGTTCTTTTAATATCTGCATTGTATCAGTTATAAATACATCATGTCTTAAAAGTGTTGCGAAAGTTTTAGAAAATATTGTTACTTCATTATAAATCATAATATTACCAATAAAAGGTAATTTCATACCAATTCTCTGAAAAAACAATCTAAATTTTTTAACTTTTCGATATAAAAGAATAAATGTAGCAAGAATAATAATTATTACTAATAATATAGTTATTAAGTTGTTTTGAAAGAAATTAGACATGCCTATTACAGTCTTAGTAAAATGTGGAATCTTAGTATTTTCCATAGTGGTATAAATATCTACAAACTTAGGTATAACATATACCATTATAAACATCACTACTGCAACTGCAAATGTAAATATAATAGTTGGATATGTTAAAATACTAATCATCTGTCTTCTAGTTTCTTCAATATCACCAAAATATGTTGCCATATCATCTAATGACTCTGCTAAAGAACCAGTCATTTCTGAGGTTTTAACCATATTAATTAGTATTGATGGAAAAGCTTCGCCTCTATTCATTAATGCTTTACTAAAACTATCTCCACTATTAATATCATATCTCATCTCACGTAAAATATTTTTAAAACGCATATTCTTAGTTTCACGAGCCATTATACTTAATGCCTCAGATAGCGGAATACCAGCTTTAATATAAGTAGAAAGTTCAGTTAACATAAATACTAAATACTTAGTTTTTAATCTTTTGTTTCTTCTGAATCCATGATTTAACATTTGAATAGTTTTACTAGTTTTAACGCTTACTACTTCTAAATCTTCACTCTCTAAGAAATATTCAACATCTCTTTTATTATATGCATAAAAATACCCTTTTATCTTTTTACCACGTGAATTTCTAGCAACATACGCCCATGGAACTCTTTTATCAAGCGATTCCTCTTCATTCTTCTCTAAATTAATTCTATTATCTTTTTTAATTACACGCTTATTACTCTTTTTATTACCTCCCATAGGTTTAGTAAAAAGATCTGCTATCTTACTAATAATACTCTTCTTCTCCTTATTTTTCATAGGCACCTACCTTTACTATTTAAAATTATATCATAAATTATTATTTTAATAAACTTTTTTTCATAAAAAACATATAATATTTTAGAAATATAGAAGGTGATCTATGAATTATTATAACCCTTATTTTTATACTATGCCTACAAGTATAGCAGAATCCACACCAAAAGTAGGACTATTATCTAGAATATTTGGAAGAAGTGGGATAACATTTTCATCAATATTAAATGGTACACAGAAAGTATTAAATGTAGCTAACCAAGCAATACCATTAGTAAAACAAGCACGTCCAATGGTTAATAATGCCAAAACCATGTTTAGAATAATGAATGAATTTAAAAGAAGCGACGCAAAACAAAAAAGAAATAATAATACCGCTATAACTGACGCAACCAATAATAGTAGTGTTTCTAGTATTGATAATACTAAACAATCAAACGAATATCAAGCTAATAGTGTAGGTCCAACATTTTTTGCATAATAAAACTAGTTTACTTTTGATAAACTAGTTATTTTTTATCCAACTATGGTTGTTGTGTTGGATCTGTAGTTGGTTCAGTTGATGAACCAGTTCCACTGTTTGAGTTATTATTTGCAGCAACAGCTACAGCACTATTGTCATAAGTGTACCATTCGTCACCATCAATTTTAACATCTCTACCATCAACTTTACATTCAGAGATGTGTACTGAATAATCGCTAGTAATATTAACAACATTACAAGTAATTGGGCCACCACTATATTCTACTTGAGAAGCAATGTCTTCAAAACTATCTGGGAATTCACCATTGTCAAGTAAGTAACCAGCCATAGCAATTTCAACAGATCTACCATATGCATCAACACTTCTTCTATCAGCAGCAGCTCTTGCCTTTCTGATAATGTTCATAACAAGTGGTGTTACGATTAAAGCAATAATTGCCATAATTACTAATACAGCGATTAATTCAATAAGTGTGAAACCTTTTTTTCTCATCCTCTCTCCTACCTTTCTAAAAACATATTATCACACATCTTTCACAAATGCAATACAAAACGAAAAAAAATCGTATTATTTTACATTTTCTTTACGATTTTTTATCTCAATAATAAGTTTTTTATAATAATCTATTTTATCTTTATATTTGCTAGGTATATTCTTTAATATATTTGTATACTTAGTAATTAAATAATTGTAATAATTAATATCAGTAATAGTAGGACCAATTATATAATCATAATCACTATAACTAACAATACCCTTTTTAAACTTAATTATTACATAAGGTTTATTGTTATCTACTACAAATAATTCATTATCAATATAATAACCAAGACTAACTACATATCTTCTTAACATTTCTAGATGATTGTGAGTTAATACTACTAAATCATTATTAATGTTCCTGTTAAGTATTTTAATTATAGTGTCAGTTCCCATTCCTGCAATCACTATAGTATCAGTATCTTTAATATCAATATTATTAAGTCCATCAGTACATATTGTAGGAATATCTAAATTATATTTTTTAAAATTAGTAAGTGCTGCATTCAAAGCATTTCTACTTATATCGGCAGCTAGACAACTAATACCTTTTTTAGTTAAGTAAATATCTAAGTATCCGTGATCACAACCCACATCAATTATACTATCTGTTGTAATTAAGGAAGCAACCGCTTTTAAACGTTTAGATAACATTATTCCTCCATAAAGTCTCTAAGTTTGCGGCTTCTTGAAGGGTGACGTAGTTTACGTAATGCTTTAGCCTCAATCTGTCTAATACGTTCACGTGTTACACCAAACATTTGCCCTACTTCTTCAAGTGTACGTGGTTTACCATCTTCAAGTCCAAAACGAAGTCTAATTACCTTTTCTTCTCTTTCAGTTAAAGTAAGTAACACTTCACTAATTTCATCTTTAAGCATCTCATTAGTTGCATACTCTTCAGGTGACATATTATGTTCATCCTTAATAAAATCTCCAAGATGTGAATCATCTTCTTCACCAATAGGTGTTTCTAAACTAACTGGATCTTGACTAATTTTATATATTTCACGAACCTTTTCAACACTTGTTTCCATCTTGGCAGCAATCTCATCTTCTGAAGGTTCACGATTTAACTCTAGCGTTAGTTGTCTTTGAACACGCGCAAGTTTATTAATAGTCTCAACCATATGAACTGGAACACGAATAGTTCTTGCTTGATCAGCAATAGCTCTAGTAATAGCTTGTCTAATCCACCATGTAGCATATGTTGAAAACTTATACCCTTTAGATACATCAAACTTTTCAACGGCTTTCATTAATCCCATATTACCTTCTTGAATTAAATCAAGAAACAACATTCCACGTCCAACATATCTTTTAGCAATACTAACAACTAATCGAAGGTTTGCCTCAGCAAGTATATTTTTAGCCTCTTCATCACCTTGTTCAATCCTATCAGCAAGTTCCAACTCTTCTGGTAAAGTTAATAATCTAATCTGTCCAATTTCTTTTAAATACATTCTAACTGGATCATTAATATTTAAATCTTTAGTAAGTTCATTATCTGATAATAATAATTTAGATGCATCAGTTTGAGTATCATCACTATCTGATACAATCTCAATGCCATTATCAGTTAAAGTATTATATAAATCATCTAGTGAGTCAGCATCTAACTCTAATCCTTTTAAAGATTCAGCTAACATTTCATAAGTTACATATCCAGTATCTTTACCAAGTCTTACTAATTCATCTTTTCTTTCTTCAAATGTTTTTATTTCATTCATTATTCTCACTCCTAATCTTATAAGCTAATGCTTTTTTTGCTAATTCTATTTTTTTCTCTAAACTAGTTTCTTCTTTTAATTCTTTTTTATATCTATTAGATAAACTCTTATCATTATATCTTTTTATATTGTTTAAATAATCTAATATTGCTTCTTCATCTACTTCTTCTTTTAAATCTAAGCTTATAATCTCGCTTAATGCTTTTGTTGATGCTTCATCATCATGAATATAAGTCATAAAATCAGCGATATCTATATATCCTTTTTCTTTATAGAAACAATCTATTTTAAGAGCAAGTAAGCGATATCTATCAGTAGGCATGTGTGTAATTTTTTTCTCATATATTTTAATTACTTTATCACTTTTAAGCATATAATAAATAAGTGCTTGTTCTGATTTTTCGTACTTACTATATTTAACTTTATTATTTTGTTTTATAACTTTAATTTCTTTAGGTTTTTCTAACTTAGATTTAATAAACTTAACATCTAACTTAGTTTCAGCTGATAGCTTATTAATACTAATTTCTTTTAATACTTCATCTTCTATCTTACTTAACTCTTTAATCATTAAATTAGTATAATCTGCAAGATCTTTTGTATTATTTAAATTAATATTACGTTTTAATAATCGTTCTTTATACTCCATTATATTAAGTGGATTATTAATTAACTCACTAAAGTTATCTTTACCATTTTTAAGAATATATTCATCAGGATCTAAATTATCAGGTAGTCTTACTATTTTAGGTTCAATGGCTAACTTAGATAATTCTTCTATAGCAGAGTTAGTTGCCTTCTCACCAGCTTTATCTCCATCAAAACATAAAACTATATTATTAGATAATTTTCTAAGTAGCATTGCATGTTCTTTAGTAATAGCTGTACCTAGTGATGCCACAACATTTTTATATCCTGCTTGATAACATCTAATTGCATCTATCTGTCCTTCTACGATGATTACAAATTTATAATCTCTTGTATTTTCTTTCGCACGATGATAATTAAATAATAACTCTCCCTTTTTAAATATAGCCGTTTCCCTCGAATTTATGTACTTACTATCACTCTTATTATTTGAATTATAAATTCTACCATTATAACCTACAATATTACCAGATAAATCATATAGTGGAAACATAATACGATTACGGTATGTATCATATAAGTTATACTCACCTTCACTAATTAAGCCAGAACTAAGTAGCCTTTTATCATCATACTTCTTCTTAAGTGCATCAGTAAGTATATTAGGCTCATTTAAAGCTAGTCCAATTTGAAACTCTTTTATAACTTCATCATCAAGTTTTCTTGTTTTTAAATACTCTCTTGCTTCCTTGCCTAGACTACTATATAAGTTATTCTGATATAGTTTAGATGCAAACACATACATATCAAGTAAATCTTGATTTTTATTATTTCTTTTCTCGTTTCCATAACTAAAACTAATACCACTAATATCTGCACACTTCTTAACAGCTTCTAAAAAGCTAATACTTTCATAATCTTGCAAAAACTTAAAAACATTACCTGATGCACCACATGAGAAACAAGTAAATATCTGTTTTTCTTCTGATACACTCATACTAGGTGAATGATCATCATGAAATGGACAAACACCAAAATAATTTTTCCCTTTTTTAGTAAGCGGTAAATAGGAAGAAATTATATCAACAATATTAACACTTTTACGTATTTCATCTATTAAATTGTTATCCAAAAAAATCACTCCCTATATATAATATACGACAAAACTTTCAAATTTCCTTTTTTATTTTAGCAAAAATTTAAAAAAATGCAATTTTTTTTGCATTTTTCACACATTTTTACTAATTTTTCATAAAATCACACTATTTTTTCAAATACTCGACTGCCTCTTTTAAGGTATCTACTTTAACTAGTTTTATCTTATATTTATTCTTATCAACTATCTTTTTTGCTTCTTTATAATTATCTTTAGGTACTAAGAATATATCTGCCTTATTCTTTACAGCTCCTTTAATCTTATATTTAACTCCACCAATCTCACCTACATTACCACTAGAATCTATAGTTCCAGTTCCTGCTATTATTCTTCCTCTAGATATATTATCTTTACTTAATAAATCATAAATAGTAAGTGATAACATTAATCCACCACTACCTCCTGACTCATTTTTATCAGCTTTAATATTTACTTTAGGATTAGTTTCATAGTCAAATACTTCAATAGGAATAATACCTATTATTTTTTTATTTTTTTCTTCTTTTAAATAGGCATATCTATTATATTCTTTATTATCATGAGTAACTTTAATACTAATTTTATCATTTACATTTCTATTACTTAATAATTTATTAACTTCTTCTTTAGTACTAACTTTAACTCCATCAATACTAATTATATTATCGCCTACTTTAAGATTAGTATTAGATTCATCTAGAATATATCCAACATATAAATAATTATTATTCTTTTTAACCTTAATACGAGCTAAATCATAAGCAGATATTACTGCATTACTAATAGACTCTTCTAAATATAATCTATCTCTTTTATAATACTCATCATCTGTCTCATTATTAAGCAATACATCTTCTTTTTTATATACATCATAATCTTTATTAAATAAAGAATAAATTATCAAAGGAATACTTGCCTTATACTCTGATACATAAGTCATATTATAACTACCATCAATACTTTTATTTTTAATAGTTACTTTATTATTTAACTTAGTTAAACCACCTGGAGCATCTATATAGTATGGAAATGGCAACCAAAATATAATAGCTATAAAAAGAAGTATGAGTAAAAACTTATAATTTCTTTTAATAAAATTTTTCAAATAATCACCTACTATAATTCTATTCAGAACAATATCATTATACATCATATTTACTAAAATAAAAAGCTATGAAATCATAACTCTTTATCTAGTTTTATTATTATAAATCCAATAATAAAACTTAATACTAATAGACATAATCCAATAATTTTAAATGTATCACTTAATCTTAAAAATATAAATGATAAGATAAGTGTAATAAACATTATAACACCTAGTATTATTGATATTTTACTTTTCACTTGTTAAAAATTTGTAAGTTATAGTTGCAAGTGCAGAACCAAATAATGGAGCAAGTATAAATACCCAAACTTGTTTTAATGCTTCCCCACCAAGTAATATAGCAGGACCTAAACTACGAGCAGGATTTACACTAGTACCAGTAATTTTAATTCCAAGTAAGTGTACAAATGTTAAAGCAAGACCTATTACAATACCAGTAATATTACTATACTTAGAATCACTAGTAACACCTAGTATAGTTAAGATAAATACAAATGTTAATATAGCTTCAGTAATAAATGCACCTAACATATTAACACCAAATCCACCATAACTATTTGCCCCTAGTCCTACTTCTTTAAAATCACCTAATGATGTAACATTATTAATGATTAAAGCAAGTAATGCCGCACCAGCAAGCGCACCTAAGATTTGTGAAATTACATATTTAATAAATTCTCCAAAACTCATTTTACCAGATGCAAACATGGCAAATGATACTGCTGGATTTAGGTGACAACCTGAAATGTTACCTATAGTATATGCCATAACTACAATAGATAATCCGAATGCTAAAGCAGTAGACACTACAGAAGCATCAGTAAACACTGCAACACCACAACCAAACAACACTAGTACTAAAGTACCAATAAACTCACTAATATATTTCTTCATAATATCATCTCCTAATATAATTATACTCTAAATATTTTAATAAATCTATATTTTTTTAGGATTTATGTCTATATCTACATTAACTTTTTTATTATTCTTATAAATATTAACAATATACTTTAAATATTCATATATTTCTTTTAAACTTTTATATTTAAGAATAATTTGAATATAGTATTTATTATTAATTCTAGCAATATTACTATTAGATGGCCCTAGTAGTTTAATCTTATATTTATCCAGGTAATTCTTAATCTTGATAGCCTCTTTATATGCTTCTTCATATTCATTACTAGATATTTTAATTAAAGTTAAATCAATAAATGGCGGATATAATAACTTCTTTCTTATATTCATCTCTTCTTTATAAAAACTCTTATAATCATGCATAGATGCATACTTAATACTATAGTGATCTAAGTTAAAACCTTGAATAATAACTTTCCCACTCTTATTACCCCTACCACTTCTACCAGCAACTTGATTAAGTAGGTCAAATGTTCTTTCAGCAGCTCGATAATCAGGAATGTTTAAAGTTGCATCCCCATTAACTACACCCACTAAAGTAACATTTTCAAAATCAAGTCCTTTAGCTATCATCTGTGTTCCAACAAGAATACTAGCTTCTTTATTTCTAAATGCATTTAATATTCTTTCATGACTACCTTTATTTCTAGTAGTATCTACATCCATTCTAAGAACCTTAGTATTAAACATCTTTTCTAATTCTTCTTGAAGTTTTTCTGTACCAAGTCCAAAAGATGTGATATTCTTACCCCCACAACTAGGACAAACTCTAACTTTATAAGTAGTATAATCACAGTAATGACAATTCATCTTATTATGAGTCTTATGGTAAGTAAGTGGTATATCACAGTTAGGACACTTCATTACATAACCACAATCTGAACATGTTACAGTAGTTGAATACCCTCTACGATTAAGTAGTAGTATTACTTGTTCATCTTTAGATAAACAATCATTAATAGAATCAATTAAACTACTAGATAATATCTTATTACCTTTTCTTATCTCATACTTCATATCAACTAACTCTACACTAGGTAGTCTCTTATTAATACGATTAGGTAATTCTAGTAATTTATATATACCAAGACTAGCTCGAGTATAACTTTCAATTAAAGGAGTCGCACTACCTAGCAATACTGGTATATTATTATACCTACCCCGATATAAAGCAATATCAGTGGCATCATACCTAGGGTTATTATCCTGCTTATAAGTATCAGTATGTTCTTCATCAATAATAATTAAGCCAAGATTTTTAAAAGGAGAAAATATACAACTACGAGCTCCTATCGCAACACGTACCTTACCCTCTTTAATCTTACGATATTCATCATACCTCTCACCGTCAGATAACCCACTATGCATAATAGCTACATTATCACCAAATCTCTTTTTAAATATAGATACAAACTGTGGCGTCAAACTAATCTCAGGAACAAGAACAATAACCTCTTTATATGCAATAATATCTTCTATTATATTCATATATACTTCAGTTTTACCGCTACCAGTTACTCCGTGAAGCAAGAAAGGCACAAACTTATTTTTACTACTAAGTACACTATCTACAACATTCTTCTGTTCTTTAGTTAAACAAACCTTACTATCAACTTTCTTAATATCACTATTTAATCTATATACTTCCTTCTTTTCTTCAATAATTACATTATTTTTAAGTAAAGTCTTATATGCACTTAAAGATATACTAGCTAACTCCTTCTTTAAATTAGTACTCTTTAATTTATCCAATAACTCCTTCTGCGCATTACTCTTTGGAATATAACTACTATCTACTAACTTAACAATTACTTCATATTTCTTGCTTATTTTAGTCTTATAACTTGCTTTTAAAGCCTTAGGTAACATAGTTTGATAACAACTAATTAAATTACATAAAGTCTTCCTACTCATATATTTACCTAATTTAATTAACTCTTCAGTTAATACATTACCAACTACACTCTTAATATCCTTAAGTTTAAAATCAGTATTAATACTTCCTACCTCAAGAACAAAACCCTCTAAATCACGCCTACCAAAAGGTACAATTACCTTATCACCTAAATTAATATTCATACCACTAGGTACATTATAGGTAAAAGAATTATCTAATTTTTTAGCCTTAATCTCTACAAGAACACTTGCTTGCATATAATCACACCTTTACAAACTTAATATATCATAGAGATATTTAAGAGTCAATAAATGTATAAAAAATATTCCCTATAATATTAGAGAATATTTATACTAAATTTTACTATGAAGAAAGCGCAGATTTAGGTAATACTATTACAGGACGGACCGCCGATGCATAACAAGAATAATCAGTATGCATATCACTTACACTTAAATCTGGATATGTACGAATATACCAAACCTTAGAATTATCATCATTATAAGCACTCATTGTCCAATAACTGTAATTTCCATCATTCATAAATCTTGGAGATGACTCTGTTGCTCTATATCCTGAACTAGTTCCTTGCTCATAATATTCAAATCCTAGATTATCTAACAATTCATCTATTGTTATTAATCTAGCTGTATCTGCACCTGGAGCTTCTGCTGTAGCCCATGCATCTACTACATATTTAATCACACTTTGATTATAATTAGATGAACATCCCGTTGTAACAAATGAACCAGCTCCTGCGTAATGACAATTTTCATTTTCATAATATGGAATACTACCATAACCACTATTGTCATTTGCTTGCTGATAGAACGATTCACTTGATGGGACATAATTATTAATATGTCCTGCACCAAAATGGTTTGCTTCTGCAGTAGTTAATGGATCTGCTTTTAATAATTTTACTTTATCACTACTTGCACCGCTATTCTCTATTACATAATAATCGACATTATTATATGTTACTTCGTCTCCTACATTATATACTGTATATGATGGAGAATTATCACTACCATATGTATAATCTCCCACATTTCTTCCTCCAACCGTACATCCTGCTAGATATACCGATGAATCAGAATTTAATTGTGTTGTTGAACACACCACCTCATCTCCTGAATATTCAATTGTTAACTGTTCGATACTTGTTGGAAAAGATCCGTTATCCATTAAGTATCCAGCTATAGCAAGTTCGATACTTCTACCATATGCATCAATACTTCTTTTATCTGCAGATATTCTTGCCTTTCTAATTATAGACATAACTAGAGGTGTAACTATTAAAGCAATTATTGCCATAATTACTAGGGTTGCAATTAACTCTATAAGAGTAAATGCATTACTTTTTCTTTTAAACATATTTTACCTTCTTTCTTATAATTCCATGGTACTTATTTTTAGTGTATCCAATGACTACACCTTTTATACGTTTTTCAATACTATCTTGCATCACCTTACCTTCTAATATTAGTTTACTAAAAAAAAAAAAAAAAAAAAAGTCAACCCTATATTGACATTTTTTGAAACTTTTG
>CAMVPJ010000013.1 GCA_947169395.1 uncultured Caryophanales bacterium | reverse complement strand
TAGGTACTTTCCATACCCACTCAACATATCCTTCACTATCTGACTTTTTACTAACTAATTCTTTAGCTTTACTTAATCCAGATTTATAATAAACTTTTATATCATAATTAGTATTAGGACTACCTTTAATCTTAATACTAGATTCCTTACCTTTAGTAACATCTACATTAACTAGTTCTATATTACTTTTATTGTTATTATTAGTAACATTAGAATCACTATCATCTACATAATTAACTATTTTATTATTAATAGATAATTCATTACCATTAGTACTAATTACTATATCACCTAATTCATCAGTTCTAAGTATTTCCGCACCAATACTTTCCCACTTTTTAATAGTAGATTCATAAGGATGTTTATAAATATTACCTTTACCTACACTTATTACTGCATATTTTGCTTTAGTTTTCTTTACAAATGAATCTGATGAAGATGTGTCTGATCCATGATGCCCTATTTTTACAACATCACATTCAATATTATCAGTAATACTTTTTTCTGACTCAATCTCTGCATCTCCCATAAATAAGAAACACCTATTTATATATGTTATTTTAACAACTGCTGAATTATTATTTGCATCATTATATTCTTTTGTTGGCGCAATTAAATCTACATCTAAATTTTCACTATCTATAATACTAACTTTAGCCTTTGCTGTATTTATCTTAAGTCCTTTATCTTTAATAGTATTAAGTAAATTAATAAATGTTTTACTATTAGATTGTTTCTTAGGCATATATACCTTACCAATATCATAATTCTTAATAACACTAGCAAGTCCTCCTATATGATCTGTATGAGGATGTGTACCTACTACGTAATCTAATCTTTTATATCCTAATGCATCTATATAACTAATCACTTTCTTATCTTGATTACGTTCTCCAGCATCTATTAACATAGTCTCCCCATTTGGTAACTCAATAAATATTGAATCTCCTTGCCCTACATCAATATAATTTACTTTAAGTAGTTCTCCTTCTAAATTACTATCAGTATTTACTTCTACTTCATTACTAACAGGTGTAACTGAATTACTAGATACCTTCTTATCTATATTTAATAATGATTTAAAATAGTTCTCATTTCTAATTTTATAATCTTTAGAATGACCACTATATATTATTACAGAACTTATAATACCTATTACTATAATAATAAAATTAACAATTCTCTTTTTCTTCTTACTACTAATATTTATTATACTAGTTATAAGTATACTACTACTTATAACTAATAAACACTTTCTAAATATATTACTATCTATATTACTACATTCTATAAAAGGACTTATAATAATAGATAATATAAATAAAGAAATAGATATAATTAATAATGTTATTTTCTTACTTTTCCTACGTTTCATACAATCACTACCATAAACATTATAGCAGAATAAATTTAAAAACACAAAAAATATATCAAGATTTCTTAATATATTTTATTAATACAATTTTCATTTATTGCTTTATCACTTATTCTAAATTTAATATCTCTATTAATAGTAACCTCATAATACTTATCACTACTAGGATACTTCTCACCGTCAATAGTCCAAGGTTTCTTTAATTTATTATTAAACTTAATTTTAAAATTATTAGTTCTATATATCTCTACTCCACTTACTTTAGTTATATCCTTTATACCTAATTTAAACAAACTCTTAAGCATAGTACTTCTTTTTTCTATTGAACAAAGTAATACTTCAAATGTATCATCATCTAACTTTACATCTTTATAAAAATTATTTATACCAGCAATTCTATTGGCATTAGATATAATACCTAATGAATATTTGCCTTTATGCTTTTTACCATTTACTTCAAACTCAATATCATACATATATGAATTCTTAAAGAAATCCTTTACAGCCGATGTAAAATAAGCTAGATATCCATATTTAGCCTTACTACTTCTAGGAGTTTCATAAGATAAAGATACAAACTTACCAAAACCAGATACATAGACAAAAGGTTTATTATTAAGCATACATATATCTATTTGTTTATCATATCCTGACAAAATACTTTCTATATTCTTAAGTATATCTTTAGAATAACCAAACAAAGTTCTAAGATCATTAGTAGTACCAACAGGTATGTGAGATAAAACTAATTTATTATCACGTTCCATATTACCAGATACAATCTCATTAAAAGTACCATCACCACCAACAGAAATAACAAGATTAATATCAGTTAATTCTTTAACAATCTCTTTAGCATGCCCTGGATACTTAGTCTTAACATAATTATAATTATAACCATAATACTCAAACAAACTCTTACTCTTTTTTAATATCTTATAAATATTTTTCTTCTTCCCACTATTAGGATTATGAATAATCAATGCATTCTTAATACTATCACCTTCAAACTACCTAAATTATACAATAATAAATAAGGTTTGGCAATAAGTATTAAAAAAAGAAGATGCCTATAATCTTCTAATTCATCAATAACAGAGATAATTAATTATATTTCCTTACTCTTATAGCCTATATACATTATAGTCCCTCCCCTAAAATGTAAATATACTTTTCGATTTTTAATTATAGGTGGTGTAAATGAGGGTAAAGAAAAAAGTGGTTACCCACTTATAATAGCCCCTAAGTCATACTACCATCTTTGACAGTTTACTGGTCAAAACATCCATTTTAACTAGATATTCTCTAGTTCTTTTATAATTTACTATTACGTACTATGCCTGTACTATGATATAAAAATGTAAAATTTGTATGATACATATTATAATTTTTCTATCTTCTCAATAGACATTCCTGTTGTATTTGCAATAATATCTATTGAAATACCAGCATCCTTCATCTTCTTAGCAATATCCAAAGTATTTTTTTCAGTTACTTCTTTTGTAACTTCTTCCGTAACTCTTTTTGTAGTCTCTTCTATCGCATCAGCTACTGCATATTCAATATTTGCTTCATATGCTTCTTTTAAGTATTCCTCTCTATCATATGCTACTATTACATCATCTACCCAACTATATTTCTTCACTATATCACCTATCTCCTCTAGGATTTTATTACGCTTAGAAAGTCTATTAAGTAATTCTTCTTGATATACTCCTATTATTCCAACCGCAAGTTCAAAATCACTTAGTTCACTTACACCTTTAGTATAACACATTTTTAGATAATGTGACACATTTATGTTAATAATTTCTACTTGATCTGTTAATTTAAAATTAGAATCTTCATCATCATTAAGTGAAAAAGAAACATATGGCTTTTTGTTTGTATTAACATTATTCAAATTTATCTGTACATAATGTCTTTTTGCTCGTCTTTCTTTTCTTTTTTCTTCTCTTGATAAATTACTATTAGACTTTCTTCCAGCTGAAGCTAACCTAAATACAAAGTCAACATTTCTATCTATTTCATATGCTGCATAAGAAGTATTAACCTCTACATTAACATAATCGAATTCTCCTATTTTACATACTAAATCTACATACTTAGTACTATTTAATCTGTATTCTCCAAGAAGTTCATCATTTAATATCTCAATAACACTAACCTCTTTTCCAAATATACTAGAAAGCAAATAATTAAGTCTTTCTAAATGATTAGTGTCTCCATATACCTTCTTAAATAGTACATCTGACATAAGTGGTATGACTTCTCCCTCAGGTAAAACATCACCTCTTAAAGTTCCTTTTCTTTTTTCTATTTTTATATTTTGCATAAACTCAATCCTTCCTTTTAAAATAATATAATTTGTTGCAACAAGAAAGTTATATCAAATCTAAAAAGAAAGAGCAAATGATAGTTTTTCAAGTTTAAATCACTAAAAAATACAGTATTTTAAAATCTACAAGTAAATTATTAATATCTGTAATTATTAGACTGAAAGTAATCAAAAAACGTAAAACTCAAAAAAAGTTAGAATTTACTTAAATAGTATTTTCTAACTTTTTTAATTCTTATTATATTAATCATCTTCTCCTTGAGCAAGAAGTTTCTTAATATCTTTTTCACTAAGTGACGATAATACTTCTGAATCAGCTTTACCTTCGATTAGATTATCACTTAATATTTTCTTTTTATTCTGTAACTCTAAAATACGTTCTTCTACAGTACCTTTTGTAACTAGTTTAATTACTGTTACTTTATTCTTTTGACCTATTCTATGTGCCCTATCTGTAGCTTGATTCTCTACTTGTGGATTCCACCATATATCTAAGTGTATTACTACATCCGCACTAGTTAGATTAAGTCCAGTACCACCTGATCCTAGTGTAATTAAGAAGCAATTAGTATCATCTTCATTAAACTTATCAACTAATTCCATTCTAGTTTTACTCTTAACATCTCCAGCAATCATATAACTAGTAATACTTTCTTTCTCAAACATTACTTTTACTTTATCTATTACTTTCTTAAAGCTTGAAAATATTAATATCTTATGTCCTTCAGATACATAATCTTTAACTACTTCAATTAGTTTTTCAAACTTAATAGATTCTTTTTTATAATTACTATAAAGTATTGATGGATCAATACATATCTGTCTTAATTTCATAAGTAATTGTAATATTTTAAATCTAGCTTTCTTAAATCCCTCTCTAGCAATTAACTCTTCCATCTCTTCTCTAGATTCACGAAGTACTTTTAAATATAATGCTTTTTGATAATCAGGTAAATCTAAGTATATAGTATTTTCTATCTTATCAGGTAAATCTTTAGTTACATCTATTTTCTTTCTTCTTAAAATAAATGGTTTTATCTGATAGTTTAATTTAGAAAGTCTTTCTAGGGATGCTTCATCAACATCTTTAATACCATATAATTCTCTAAACTTTTTAACACTATTTAAGTATCCTGGCATGATAAAGTCAAATATACTCCATAATTCCATAACTGAATTTTCTATTGGAGTACCTGTTAGGGCAATCTTAGTTCTTGCTTTAATCTTCTTGATTTCTTTAGTCATACCAGCTTGATAATTCTTAATCTTTTGTGCTTCATCGATAATACATAAATCAAAAGTTTTATCTTCATATTCATCATTATCATTTCTAATTATTCCATATGACGTAATGAATATATTATATTTATCAAAATCATTAATTATTTCTAATCTCTTAGATTTATTATCTGCAACTGTTACATATTTTAATTCTTTACCAAACTTATCAAATTCTTTTTTCCAGTTATATACTAAAGCAGTAGGAACTACTATCATTATTTTAGCATCCTTCTTCTCTTTTAATAATAATTTAATAAACATGATAGTTTGAATACTTTTACCAAGACCCATCTCATCAGCTAGTATTCCACCTAAATCACATTTATAAAGGGTATATAACCATTTAACTCCATCTTTTTGATAATCACGTAGGATGCTTTCATCTTTCTTACTTAGTTTAATTGTTGTATTTTTATATTCTTTAAAATTGTTAATAAATGTATCAAATGAATTATCAGTATTAATTGATTTATATTTATTACTCTTAAGTGAATCAATATAAAATGCACGATACTTTGGAACTTCTACCTCACCTTCAGCAAGACTTCCACTAATAGATAAATCACTCATTAAGTTATTTAGTTCATTTAACTCTTCATTACTTTCTAAATCTATTACATTACCATTTTTAAGTTTATAATACTTCTTATTACTTTTAAGTGATGATAATACTTTATCTAGTTCATCTAAATTAATATTATCAGCATCAAATGTATAAGACATAATACCAGACGCACCAATACTAAAGTTAGATTGGATATGACTATCTTTAATAATAGAAGTATTATCTATTTTCTTAGATGTAAATACTTTATATGTATCTGATAACTCCATTATACCTTCAGAAAGAAAATCATATACTAAGTCAAAATCATCTAATACTATTTTTTTATTACCAATCTCAAAACCGTAACTTGCAAGTTTACTAATTACTTCACCTTCATACTCTTCATCTCTTAAAATAGTATCATTTGTATCAAAATAATCTATCTTAGTATCTTTATAGTCTAATTTTACCTCACAAGTAATTTTATCTCTTTTAAGATCAAAGTATAGTTCAGCATCAGGTTTAACACCCACTACTATATCAGTTACATTATCAGTTAAATTAATATTATTTCTAACTTGTTTTAATAAACCATTTTTAAATAATTCTTCATCTTTTTTCTCAAATATAACTTCATCTAATCCATATGCTACATATTGCATTAATATATTACGATACTTATCAGGTATAATATATAGAATATGCTTATATGCTACATATTTAAATGAACGACTAAGTATTCTATAAGAAGATAAATCTTCAATACTTAAATGATATACGTTATCAATAATATCTAAGCTAAGTTCTGTAGGCATACCATTAACTATACTTTTAATAATACCTACTCCTTTAATAGTAAATTCTCTATTTACTAACTTATCTAATAAAGCAGATAATTCTCTAGGACTTAAATACATAGCTTCACTATCATAATATCCATTACTACTACGTACTGATGATGTTAGAAAATCAAATAACTCTGCATCAACGCTATTAAAATAATATTTATCTCGATTATAGGTAAAAGCCTTACCAAATACATACTCGCCACCATTACGATAAGCATCAACAAAATTTCTAAGTTTACTTTCTGTATTTAATACATAAGTCTTTTTTAATCCTACATGTAATTTGTAAGTTACATAATCATCAAATATTAATTCTAATTCTAATTTCATTTCTTCTTTTATATTAGATTTAGTACTATTACTATTTTTCTTACTTTTAAAACTATTTAATACTAAACTAGATAATGTCATAGGATTAACTAATTTCTTCTCTATTTCATCACTATAATTATAAATAGCTGCTGCGATATGTTTACATGTGTGATGAGACTTAAACTGTTCACAGTTACACTTATAATCCGTAATAGCAAATTCTTTTATCTTAAATTCTACTTTATAATGACGATAAGTACGTTCTGATTCTACACTAAATTTATAAAAGTATCCATCATTAGTTTTACCCTCGTCTTCTAAATCTACATAATGTGAATAGTATCTTCTACCCTTTAAATAAGAATCCATTCCAAGAAGTTCTATAATATATCTATCAATATTTAAATTCATAACATACACCACCAAGCTACATTATTTTAACACATAATTTATGGTGTTGCAACTAAAGATTAATTGTATTATAATATATCGCGTGGTGAGATTATGAATAAATTAAAAAAAGGATTACAAATTACATTAGTATCATTATTAGGAGTAATTACTCTATTATCTGTTATAGGAAGTATCATTAATAAAAACAAATTAGATAATGTAAAAGCACAAGATGAAAACATAGTATTCTTTGGAGATTCTATTACTGAAGGATACAATGTTAAAGAGTTTTATGATGAGTATAGAGTTGTTAATAGTGGGATAAGTGGTAATACTACTAATGATTTAATTGATAGAATTGATAGCGATTTATATGATTACAATCCATCAGTAGTAATAATACAAATAGGTACTAATGATATTAGAGCCCGTATTAAAGATGAAGAAATAATTAATAACTTAAAAACAATTATTAAAGGTATTAGAAAAAATAGAAAGAATTCAAGTATATTAGTTGAATCTATTTATCCATTAAATAGAGATATGGATACTGAATATTGGAATGGTGTTAATGAAGAATATAATAACAAACATATAATTAAACTTAATAATGATATTAGAAAGTTATGCAAAAAAGAACATATTAAATATATTGATGTATATTCTTATCTTTTAGATGATAATAAAAACTTAAAAGAAGTATATAGTAAAGAAGGATTACACTTAACAGATTTAGGATATTACAAAGTTACAAAGATAATAAAAAAATATTTATAGAAAACAGATGTAGATTACTCCTCTACATCTGTTTCATTTTTTTGACGTTTACCTGTTAGAAATGTTACTTTTTCTGCAACTAATTCTACTGCTTGTCTTTTCTCATTGTTGACTTCGTAGTTTCTTGTTTGAATACGACCACGTACACCAACTAAATCACCTTTTTTACAGTAAGATGCAGTACTTTCAGCTACTCCTTTCCAAAGGACACAATTAATGAAATCAGTGTCATATTCGCCCTTTGGATTTTTAAACTCTCGAGGAACTGCTAGTGTAATGTTAGATACAGCATTACCATTATCAGTCTTTTTAACTTCTGGTTCTCTAACAATTCTACCTACAACTACAGCTTGGTTTAACATACAATCTCTCCTTTCAAGGTGTATATTAACAGATGTATTTTGGGATTGCAAATGACGTTTTTTAAGAATCTACACTCTATTTTTTACCATAATAAAAATACTACAAGTAAATTTTTAAATGTAGTATTTTTTTATAAACTGTTTTTGAAAAAACGTATCAGAAGTAATTTTTTAATAAAGCGTTTAATTCTACTGCATATTCCATTGGAAGTTCCTCTCTAAACCTTTCAATAAAGCCCATGATAATTAATTCCTTAGCTCGCTCTTCACTAATTCCTCTACTCATTAAATAGAAAAGTTTATCTTGACTAATTCTAGCGACCGTTGCTTCATGGTTTAGACTAGATGTATTATTAGATACAATATTCTTAGGTATAGTATCACTTTTAGAATCACTATCTAGTATTATTGTATCACATTTAACCATTGCCTTAGAATGTTCTGCCTTATCAGTAATCTTAACCCAGCCACGATATGTAGCTTCTCCTCCACTAACTGCAATACTTTTACTTATAATATCACTTTTAGTGTGAGGAGCAAGATGAATCATTTTAGCACCTGCATCCTGGACTTGATTATCTTTTGCAACCGCAATAGATATACACTTACCAGTCGCATACTCACCGTTTAGTATACAAGCAGGATACTTCATATTAACTCTTGATCCAATATTACCATCAATCCACTCCATTAATCCCGATTCTTCTACAATAGCTCTTTTAGTAACTAAATTATAAATATTATTAGCCCAATTCTGTATTGTTGTATATCTACATTTCGCACCCTTTTTTACATATATCTCAACTACCGCTGCATGTAATGAATCCGTTGTATAAGTAGGAGCAGTACAACCCTCCATATAATGTAAACTAGAGTATTCATCAACTACAATAATCGTTCTTTCAAACTGTCCCATATTTTTACTATTGATTCTAAAATAACTTTGAAGTGGTCTATCTAAATGTGTATGAGGCGGAATATAGATAAATGTTCCACCACTCCATACCGCACCATTTAAAGCAGTATATTTATTTTCATCATATTTAACTAATTTATTAAAATACTCTTTAAATAATCCTGGATATTTTTTTAAAGCAGTATCAGTATCACAGAATATCACGTTTTTATCCTCTAGCTCCTTAATCATATTATGATACACAACTTCACTTTCATACTGCGCTCCAACACCCGCTAAATACTTCTTTTCTGCATCAGGTATACCAAGTTTTTCAAATGTATCTTTTACATCCTTAGGTACATCATCCCAACTTCTCTCTACTTTATCAGTTACCTTCTTATAATAAGTTATATTATCAAAATCAACATCAAGCATAGGACCAAAGATTGGATTAGCAAGTTCTTCAAATTTAAGATATGAATTAACTCTAAAATCTCTCATCCACTTAGGCTCACCTTTTGCTTTTGATATCGACTCTACTACCTTTTTACTAATTCCCTTCATCAGAATCACCTTCTCAATTATACACAATATTTTAGAAAATAAAAAGTAGTTTAACTACAATTTATTTTACATTATTATACTCAGCTCTATACCTTTGCTCAAACTCATTGAAATATTCACTAGGAGCCAAATAATTATTTTTAAAATAATCTTCTTCATCATAAATATAATCATTATCAATAATAACTAAATCACCTTTTTTAAGCATTTCTTCATTATCATTATTATATCCTACTGCATTCTTATCTACTTTATCTATACCTTTAAAATATACTTTATTATCTTTAAGTAATCTACCTAGATTATCCTCTTTACAATCCGTCCAAACCAAACCACAATCTCTAAGTTCTTTATATATTTGATAAACATCTTCTTTAGCAATATTTTTAGTATCTACAACATCAGTTATTTCAATACAAAATAGATAGTCTACATTATCTTTATCAAGTATTTCTTCTCTATATAAAGGACACAAAAATCTTTTATTATTTTGCTTAACAAATACTTCTCTTCGCCTACCTATTTTAAATACTTTATCTCCTATTTGATATACAACTGAATAAGCACCATTCTTACTAAGTATACAAATATCTTCATAATTAATATTCTCATTATTCTTAAGTTCATCTATAATAATAGATATACTCTCACTAATAATATCATCTTTTAAATCTTTCGTACCAACTGCCGTAGATAATATTTCTTCTGAAACTAGATTTTTATTATTTCTAATTTTTTTATTAATCATATCTATTTTATCATTAAATATTTCATATTGATTAAGCATATATTTTAAATCTAATAATTTAGTAGAATGATTAATTATACAATCTATATTATTAATAGTTATATCTTTATAATTAAATAATAAAACACTTAGTAATCTATTATCTTCTAGTAATAGATTATTCTTTTCAATATACTTAAATAAGTAATTAATATCTATATCTTTATCTTTACAAAATTTAATCAATTTAATATAATCAATCTCACTTTTAGAGCATTCAAGCATACTAAATATGTTTTCTTCTACATATGATTTATCACAAGAAGAAAAATAATCAATATAACTAAGTAAAGTAGTATATTTATATTTTTTAGCAAAATACTTAATATTAGAAAAAAATAAATTATATTTGATTACTACATTAGTAACCATAGGATTCATAAGAATATAAATATGACATTCATCCATAATTTTAATGAAATTATTAATAAATATATCCTCTTTATTATTCTCTAATAAATTATAAGCATATTCTAACATTATATCACCTTAATTTTGACATTTAGGACAGTAATATGTTCCTCTACCATTTACTTTAATTTTTATTATAGTACTTTTACAATTAGGACACTTATCTCCTTCATGATTATGTACAAGTAAATTATTTTGAAACCTGCCATGTACTCCTCTAGATGATTCATAACTCCTAATTGTAGTACCACCTAATTTAATTGCTGAGGCTAATATATCGCGTGTATATTTAATTATATTGTTACTATCATTTACACTAATTTCATTACCTTTTTTTAAAGGATTAATCATACTTTTAAAAAGTATTTCATCAGCATATATATTACCAATTCCAGTTATTATACTTTGGTCTAGTAATATACTTTTTATTGGTAATCTTTTGTTCTTTAGTTTATCTAGTAAGTAATTACTTGTTAAGTTACTATCCCAAGGTTCTAATCCTAAATCACATAATGGTTTTTCTATATATACTTTATCCTTTTCAATTAAATACATTCTACCAAATTTTCTTGTATCATTGTATTTAAGTATTCCATTATTAAAATGAAATATAACGTGATCATGTGGCGTTATAGAACCATCTATAAAATATTTACCTTCCATTCTTAAATGACTAAGCAAATAATAATCATTTAGTTCAAACATTAAAAATTTACCACGACGTTTAATATCAATAATAGTTTGATTCTTAACAAGTTTCTTAAATGTATCTAAATCTGGTTTATCAATAATATTATAAAGAACATCAACACTCATTATTTTTTTACCCACTACTTGTCTTTTTAAAGTGTTTTTTACTGTTTCTACTTCTGGTAGTTCTGGCATAAATCACCTTCTTTAAACACATGATAACAAAAAAAGAGAACAATGTCTATTCCTTCGGTATTTCAAAATAGAACTTTGTTCCCTTTTTACTTGTTTCAACTCCATATTTAAAGTTATGCATCTCAAGGATATTTTTAACTATAGATAGCCCTAGCCCAGTACCAACAGTCACACGGTGATAAGACTTATCTGCTTTATAATACTTATCCCAAATATAATCGATATCTTCTTTTTTGATTCCTTTACCTGTATCAATTACTTCAAAGATAATAGTATTCTTTTTATCTTTTAAATTAACTGTTACTTGTTTATCTTTACCAGTATAATTAATTGCATTATTAATTAAATTATATATTACCTGCTCTAATCTTTTTCTATCTGCCTTAACCACATATTCAAAATCACTATTAAATATTATGTTATAACCACTTTTCTCTTTTAATACTTCATACCTAGTAAGTATTGATTTAATAAGTTCATTTAAATTAAGTCTTTTAAGTTCTAACTTCATTGTTTTTGATTGAGCACGAGATAAATCAAGTATATCTTCAACTAACATATTAAGTCTATCAGTCTCTTTAATAATTACATCAAGATTCTTATTACGTTTCTCGGTATTTGCATATGTTAAATCTTTTACCATCTCAGCATTTGCTTTAATAAGCGTAAGTGGAGTCTTTAAATCATGCGATACATTAGCTAGCAGTTCTCTTCTTAAATTATCTGTTTTAGATAATTCTAAAGCAGTATTGTTAAGAGTATCAGCAAGTTCATTAATCTCTTCTATAGTAGATTCTTTAAACTTAACATCATAATTACCACGAGATAGTTTCTTGCTTTCTTCTGTAATACGAGTTATTGGACTTGAAAACTTACGTGATAAAAAGTATGCCGCAATTAAGGATATTATTATTATAACGACTGAACAGTATATAAACTCTTTCTGGATAATATTTAAGATAGAACCCATTATTCTAAGAGGTGTAGATATAAATATAATACTACCATCACTTAGTTTCTCACCGTATATTAAAAGTTCATCATTATAACTATAATTATAAGCTGTAAAATTAATTGTTTTATCACTACTACTAATAAACTTAGCTTTATTCTTTTTTATTGCTTTACTATCTAGAAGTATACAACTATTACTTGCTCCTGATGAATAAGTAATTTTATTATCACCAATAATTTCAATACATATATTATTCTTATAAGCTATCATATTAAGATTGTTATAATCAGTATTATTCTTATAACTATTAATAACCTCACGTGAGGTAGCTATCATATCATTTTTCTTAAAATACTTGTAATAGCCATTTAGAAATGTTATTTGAAAAAACCAAAATATAAATAAAATTAAAAAAGAAAAAACTATAAGAGATAAAAACAGATAAAACTTAAAACTATTCTTCTTCATATTTATATCCTAATCCCCTTACAGTTTTAATTAAATCACGATATTCACCTAAATTATTTCTAAGCATTTTAATATGTGTATCAATTGTTCTATCATCACCAAAAAAGTCATATCCCCACACTTTACTAAGTAATGTTTCTCTTGATAAAGCAATTGATTTATTCTCTACAAACAATACTAACAGTTCATATTCTTTAGGTGTTAATTTAATTTCGTTAGAATCTATTGTTACTTTATGTCCTAGAAAATCTATTTCTAATGTTTTATATACATACTTATCTGTATTAGTATTAGTACCACGAGATACCACTGCCTTAATACGAGCAATTAATTCTTTAGGGCTAAATGGTTTAGTAACATAATCATCTACTCCAAGTTCAAAACTTAGTAATTTATTATACTCTTCACTACGTGCAGATAACATAATTACAGGGGTAGTTGATATTTTTCTTATCTCTTTTAGTGTTGTATAACCATCCATCTTAGGCATCATTATATCAAGAACAATTATATTAATATCACTATTATTTTTAATAATTCTGATAGCTTCTTCTCCATCTTCTGCTTCTAATACATCAAAGTTTTCAAATAAGCAATATTCTTTAATAACATCTCTAATTCCTACTTCATCATCTACTATTAATACTTTCATACGTCACCTCTAAATAATACTATAATATTTTTGTGTAACTAATGTGAAATTAGAAAAATATTTTTGGAATAAATATCATTAATCCTACTATTACTGAGATAATAGCTGCAATAAGTACTGCTGCAGCTGATGTGTCTTTTGCAATCTTAGCCTTAGGATGAAACTTAGTTGTAGCTACATCTACTGTACTTTCTATTGCAGTATTTACGTATTCAAGCGCAATTACAAGACCAAATAGTATTAGGCATATCATCCATTCAGTAAGACTTATCTTAAGTAATATTCCAAATATAATTACAAATGCCATAACAAAGAAATGCACTTGCGTATTTCTTTCTTGCTTAAAGCCTACATTAATACCACTAAATGCATGGTAAAAACTATTTAGCATAGAATCTTTTTTTAATCCATCACCAGTAATTATTTTCATAAACTTAGTGAAGAATATTAAGTATATTACTGATACTGCAAATCCAGCTATTACATCACTGAAGTAATGTACGTGTAAATAAATCCTACTAAGACCTACCATCGCAATTAGTAAGAATATTAATCCAGATAATAAATACTTAAGATACTTTTTAATATTTAAATTAAATAATATGTAAATAAATAATCCGTAAAAAGCCATAGATGTCATTGCATGACCTGATGGAAATGAATAACCATACTCATCAATAAGCATAAACTCAGGTCTTGGTCGTGTATAGATATGTTTTAATATCAAATTAAGCCCAAGTATAATTATAATATTACCAATAATAAATGGTATATATTTATAATTCTTTTTAACATAACTAACAATTATAGATATTAATACTATAATAGCTATTGCTGGTCCACCAATCAAATTAGATATAAATTTAAAATAACTTGTTAAACCATCACTTGTAAACCCATGAACAAAATTATAAACATCATCATCTATTTTAAGTGCTGGACTTTTCTTAACGCGGATTGCAAATACAATAAATATAATAGACATAAATAACAATACTATCCATTTATAATTTGTTTTAATATAATCTTTTAACTTCTTCATACTACCTCCATGATAATTATATATATTTATTATATTTTTATCAATAGTTATTAAGTTTTTTCTTATACACTATAGCAGTATCATATGTATTATTATAATAAGATGATTCATAAAACCCCTTAAAAGTATAATACTCTGTTGCTTCAATATTATTCTTTCTAAACTCATTAATACTGGTATTATGATTTGTATCATACAAATACGAAACAAGTATTGTTCCATCATCACATAGTCTTTCAATTAACTTATTAACCCCCTCTTTAAATTTTCTTACTTTATAAAAACTATTGTTATAACAATATATATTTGATAAATTAATATTATCAAATTTTTCACTAATAAATATTTTATTCGATTTTAATATATTATAATTTATAAATTTAATTTTTAATTTAGTAATATTATTCTTTTCAATATTAAAGTTTTCTTCACTAGTTAAATAAGAATTAAATAAATTAATATTAGTAAGTCCATCTAAATTATAATGAAACAAATTATTAAAATTACAATTATTATCATAAACATAATCCCAAAAAATTAAACTTTCTAAACTTATACTATGTAATGTTTCTCTTATCTTATTATAAATACTTTTAGAAATAAACTCTTTATCGTTAGTTATTGAAAAGAATTTTATAAACATATCATAGTCTAAAGCAAGTAAAGCCGCTTTTTTTAAGTTAAAATAGTATGAAGTAAAACTATTTAAATCAACAACAGTTATATCATTACAACCATAAAAATTAGCATTTATAGCTTGATCACCAGATGAACCAACTGTTAAATAATTCTTGTTTTTAAAGTCAAATATATTAATATACCCATCTATATTTTCAGTTGAAAACTTATATATTAATCTAAATCTAACTCCTGTTCTATTCTTCATCATCTTAGTTACTTTTTTTATATTTTCATTTAAACGCATTATAATCCCTCGGGTGTATATACTATCATATAATTATTATTATTACAAATTAAAACTAGAATAATCTAGTTTATATTTTGTTATCACAAATACTATCAATTAAATTCATAAATTCCATTTTTATTTCATCTAATCTAACTTTAGTATTTGCTTCAAATCTAAGCGTTAATATAGGTTGCGTATTACTTCCTCTAATAAGAGCAAAACCATCATCAAACTCGATTCTAACTCCATCAATATCTAAGTAATCATAATTATTCTCTTTGGCATAATCTAAAACTTTATTTACTATTTTATCTTTCATATTAATATCAATCGGATATTCTACATATTCATTTTCGTAATGATTAAATTTTGACAATATTTCACTTAGTTTATCATTACTATTAGATAACATTTCAATAAGTCTTAAAGACGCATATATTCCATCATCAAAGCCTACCCACTTATCCCTAAAGAATACATGTCCTGAGTATTCTCCACCTAATAAATAGTCTCCTTCTTTCATCTCTTTATTAGTATAAGAAGCACCAGTTTTATAAATACAAGGCTTAATGTTATTATCGCGACAAGCATCAATTAGCATCTTAGAACACTTTACATCAAATAATAATCGATCTAATTTATCTTTCATGTAAGTACTTAATAAAGCTAAATAGTAGTCACAACTATAATAATTACCTAAGTTATCTACAAAACCAACTCTATCTGCATCACCATCAAATGCAACACCTAAGTCATATCCTAGTTCAAATACTTTTTTCTTTAATGCTTCCATATTCTCTTCTTTACTAGGATCAGGATGATGATTAGGAAAATTACCATCTGATTCACAATATAGATACTCACAATCTATATCAAACATATTAAATACATCTTTTACAACTACACTTGCTGTACCATTACCACAGTCTACTACAACTTTTAATCTTCTTTTTATATCAATACTCTTCTTAATCTCATCTAAGTATTCGCTCTTGATATCATAATCAGTAAGTATACCTTTGCCACTTAAGAAATCTTCTCGCTTAATATAATCTCTTAAGTCTCTAATCTTTTCTCCATAAGCATTACCAATACTATCAAATGATACTTTATATCCATTATATTCTTTTGGATTATGACTAGCAGTAACCATTATACCTGTATCAAGACCTAACTTATATTTAGCGTAATATAACATAGGAGTAGTAACAAGTCCAAGATTAATTACATTAATACCACTATCTAATAACCCACTAATTAGTTTATCAGTTAAATACTTACTAGATAATCTATTATCAAATCCAACTACTACTCGAGTATATCCCTTTAATTGTACATAAGAACCATATCCTAAGCCTATTTTATAACTAACATCACCTGTTATTTCATCCCCAACTATTCCTCTTAAATCATATTCTTTAAATAAACTATCCTTTATATTTACCATTTAAACTCTCCTTTATTATTTTTTTATATTTAGCAACACCTGGCTGATTATAAGGATCAACACCTAATAAGTAACCTCCAATAGAACTACTCACCATAAAGAAATATAATAATTCACCAATATTTCTTTCATTTAATTTATCTATATTAATAATTATACTAGGACTGCTATAAGATTTAGCTATAGATAGCATAGAAATATTATTAATCTTATTTAGTGACCTATCTTTTAACTTAACATCAGAATTATTAACTATATTAATTACAGTAGAAAAATATATTTGTTCTCCTTCAGTAAAATACTGTCCTAAAGAATGCATATCCCTTGTATTAAATACACTAATAGGAAGTATCCCCCTACCTTTCTTACCCTGAGTTTCAGCAAATAACTGTTTTAGAAAGTCATTAAAAGATAATAATCTCTCATCATACACTGTAAACACTTCAATCTTTTTACCTTGTTTATAAAGTATATCTCTAATAACTGCATACATAAAACACTTATCTATACTAACTCTATTCTTATAACCACTAATCAAGGAATCAATATCAACTCCAGCAACACAGCATGGTAATAAACCTACTGGAGTCATCACAGAATATCTACCACTAATATCAGGTATATAGAACTTCATATAATTATTCTTTTTAGCAATACTAAGTAACTTACCACCATTTTTATTAGTAGTTATAATAATCCTTTTCTTTAGTTCTTTCTCATTATACTTACCCTTCATTAACTCTAGTACCTTAGAAAATATAAAATTAACCTCCATAGTATTACCACTCTTACTGATTACATTAACAATAATTCTTTTATCTTTAATATAATCAAGTAAATCACTTAAATTACTACTATTTAAACTATAACCAGTATATATAACTTCTATATCTTTCTTATACTTATTAGTAAACATATCTATTATAGCTTTAGAACCATGATAAGATCCACCTACACCAATTACTAAGAAAACATCAGCATTAGCCCTAATATACTTAGAAACCTTCTTAATCTTCTCTACTACATTACTAGGAGTACATTTATCTACATCAGTAAATACTTCTCCCCCGCTACATTCATCAAACTTCTTCTTAATCTTATTACAAATATCTTTATACTTATCAATACCATCAATATTTATAAATGTCTTAAAATCGTATTTAATCATAAACCACCTTTATATTTAGAAAGGCACAATCCTTTGATTGCACCATCACTCCGTTATACTTCATTACAATTTCAACTGATAAGGACTTTGTTCCGATCCATCACCTGAATCTATTTTAATATTAGATACTAGATACAGACTTGGGCGAACGCCACTAGAGTTAGCGACGCCGCTGTGGTTGACATATCCCGAAACATACAGACGGAACGCATAATCCGAGACCGCAGAATTAGGCGACAAAAGCCACTGATAAGAATTACTATTAGTATTATATATCCAACCTTTTGTTGGTGCTCCTCCATTATCAGTTCTACATTTATATCCATCTGTATAACAAGTATTATCTACTCCTAATGCATAGGTATAGCTATAGTCACTTGGATACATCAAGGCTATTTTCCCATTCCATGATGTACTATGACCACTATATACTGTTGTGCCTCGCTCCCAAGTATACATTTCTGATGTTGTTCCATAATGTGTTGTTGCATCATATGCTCTTCCACCTAAATAGTATTTAGTATCTGCAACCATACTCTTACTTGTAGCATCTAATCCATTATAATAATCTACATTTAAATATGTATTTAGTGTTGCAGTTGCCCATTCATTGACATAATTTGAATCCCATACCATAACACTTGATAGTTTTTCATTTCTAACTATCTTTATACGTTGTTCTTGATTACCATTTCCATCTTCTACTGTAAATACTCCAATTATTCTCCATAATTCATTGTTAAATGTTACATAGTTATAAGGATCGTTACCTATATATCTATAATCAGTAAGTGCAGGTGTTTGTTCTGTTTCTTCATGATTAAACGTATACATCTCATGAATATTTCCATTATTATAATTACTAACTTCTTCACCGTTTACTGTAGATAATAATTTTTCCGTTGCATTTCTTTTATCCTCCCCATACACTGTATCAACATAAATGCCACTTACCCTACAATTAGTTAAATAAACTGTTCCATCTTTATTAATTAATACATTTGCATCTACCTTTTCTCCTGTATAATTAATTGACAAAGATGAAATATCAGTTGGATAAGAATTATTAATATTATGATATTCTTTTAATGCTTCTTCTATTGCTTTTCCATACATTTCAATAGTCTCACTATTAGTTAAATCTCTAGTACCGTAGTGGTAATATCCATCTTCCTCATTAGAATCTTTAACCTCAATATTATTAACCTTACATTGTGATAAATATAGTCCACCATTCTTCTTCATATTCATAACATTACATACTACATTAGAACCACTATACTCTATCTTAAGATTAGGTAATTGTTCATTTGTTGGAAATGTTCCTGTATCTAGTAAATATGATGCAATAGCTAACTCTACTGATCTTCCATATGCATCTACACTTCTTTTTCTCGCACTTATTTTTGCCTTTCTTATAATATTCATTACTAAGGGTGTTACGATAAGTGCGAGTATTGCCATAATTACAAGTACTGCAATTAATTCAATTAACGTAAAACCACGTTTTTTAACCTTAGTCATTCTATCACTGCCCTTTCTTTAAATAACTACTCTATAGCCTATATACATTATAGCACTCCCTCACTCAAAATGTAAATATGCATTTTGGTTTTTTATTATAGGTGGTGTAAATGAATGTAAAGAAAAAAGTGGTTACCCACTATTTCACACTACATTCTTTTCTACCTATCGCAATTGCATATTCATATATCTTATCAACATTTGAATCCATTAGTTCTTGCTTATATTTCTTACTATTAATCTGTTCTAATGCTTTTAAAGCTACCTCGTCCTTATCATAGTCAGTTACCTTTAATTCGATTATCATACCTACACTATTATCTACTTTCTTAATCATTAAATCAAATCTACCTAGTCCTGACTCTCTATTTGATCTTACTATAAAGTTTTTATTATTTAAAAACATAGAGAATAATCCAAGTAAATATCCATGATAGAATGATTCAGAAGAATCCATATATGATATATTAGGTAATATTCTATTTAATGTTAATTGAATTAATTCTTTATCATTATTTAGTATTCCTGTACAAAATTGTCTTATTAATGAAGTTTCAATTCGATAATCATCATTCAATATTTCTAATATTATATTGTTAAATAATTCTCTAGTTTCTCCATTTGGAAGTTTAACAGTCATATATTTTTTTCCAAATTCATCTTCATAATTTTTATCTATTGTAAGATATCCTGATATAAATAATAGATTAAGAATATTATTAATTGATTTTAAATCATTATAATCTAGATACGTTACTTTTTCATTGTAAATAAAATCAATTGATTCACCTAATAATAATTTTTCAAATACTATTTTAATATCTTCACTACATTCTTTTATACACTTTATTACCAAACTATTACCAGATGTATTAGTCCAGTATGGCTTTAACTCTTTATCTGCACAGTAATTAATAATACTCCAAGGATTATATATTTCAGTTCCATTAAAGTTATAACCATCATACATATTCTTAACATCATCATTTAATTCTAAGTCATAATAATTTAATAATTCCTTTGTTTCTTCATTTGTAAATCCAAATGATTCATTATAAAGTCTATCAACAATCCCATACACTTCAACATTATTTAAATCACTAAATAATGACTCTTTACTTACTCTAAGAACTCCTGTCATTATGGCAAATTCAACATATTCATTTCCTTTTAAGGAAGAAGAGAATACCTCTCTTATGAATGATACTATATCATCATAGAAACCTTCTAAATATCCTTGCTGGATTGGCACATCATATTCATCAATTAGAATAATAGTCTTTTTGCCATAGTATTTATATAGCATGCTACTTAGAATTTTAATAGCTTTTTGATACTTGCTAATATCAGCATTCTCATCTAAAAAACTGTTAAAAAGGTCTTTTTCTTTCTCATCTAAAACATCTAGCAAATGTTTCTTTTTAGAATATAACTCCCGTATCATTTCTTTATATGCTCTATACATAACATCAAAATTACTCTGTTTTAAATCTTTAAAATCAAGTTTTATAACTGGATTAGATGATAAACGATCATAATACTCACTATTACTTATCTTTAAACCATCAAATAAATGTTTATTGGTATCTTTATATTCAATATTAAAGAAATTATCTATCATTGATATAAATAGGCTTTTTCCAAATCTTCTTGGACGTGGAAATAATGATACATATGAATCTGTCCTTAATATTTCTTCAATTATATTGGTCTTATCTACATAATATAAATCTTTTTCAATAATATCTCTAAAATTATCTCTACCTATTGGTAAATTTTTCACAAATATCACTTCCTTATATATATTTTATCATATGTTTTAGTCAAATACTATATCAATATACCCCAATATTCTCACTAAAACTCTTAAATATATCTATTGTATCATTAATTATATCTACCACTAATTTATCATTATTGTTCTTTGTATCACGCATTAAATCAACTACATATCCTCTAATCATTTCATATTCCCTACTTATTATTTCTTCATCAGTTTTTAACTCTTTATAGTTTTTTGCAAAATGTATCATCGTATGTATTATTGAATTATGTTTTAATTTCTCTAAACTTATATCATTTATACTATTATTAGTTATAGAATCACTTATTACTTCAACATATCTATCTAATTTCTCACATAACTTTTTACTTATTATATCTTCAAGCACAATACTATTATTCTCTAAATTAATATTAGTATCTTTATCATAACTAATAAGCATATAATTCTTAGATATGTTATAAGTATGAATAAGATTATCAATATCAGTTGTAATCATATCAAATAAATAAGTTATATAACACTTCCTTGCATTATCATTAGTTATAATATTGCTTAATTCTTTATCATATAAAGCTTTCTTATCTGCACTAATATAATTAATATTTATATTATTCATATTATTAATCTTATACTTTAAAGCATTAACAAGCATATCTTTATCATACTTATTAATAGTTAGTGAGTTTATCTCATTACTAATTCTTTCTGCTTCTATATTTAACTCATTAATAAGTTTCATATTACTAATAAGACATGCATTAATCTCACTTTCAATTTCAATCTTCTTAACATCAATTCTCTCAGTTAACTCTTTTACAATACTAATCTTTTTCTTTAAAAAACTAAAGTTTTGATTCTCTAACTTATTCTTCTTATCTAATACATCATCTAATTTTACCTTTAGAGTATCTCTAGTTTTAATATCTTCTTCTTTACTTTTTTCAAAAGTTAATATATCTAAATATAGTTTTCTAATATCAATTAATTTAATAATAGTATCACTATCTAAATAATCCTTAAAAAAAGTTTTATTTAATACACTTATCTTATCTTTTTTACTATTTTTGAATATACTCTCTAATACTGTATTCATAAATCACCAACTCTACTATAAGAATACCACATTTTTAACTTTTATACAAATAAAAAGAAGCATTAATACTTCTAACTATTCAGATTATATTCCTTACATACTCCCGAGTTTGACAGTTTTAAAGAAAAAAAGTTTGAAACACTAGAGAAAATCTAG